>JAPJRA010000271.1 GCA_030824835.1 Geminicoccaceae bacterium
GCAGGTGCGCCGAGGCGGGCCCGTGCCTTGCGGCTGGGCCTGCCGATTCTGGCGGCCGTGACGTTCCAGCTGGGAGCGAGCTGGCTGGGCTTCGGCCAGCTGACGCTCACCCCCCAGGCACCGCCGTTCCTGCTCGCGCGCTCCTGGGAGGACGGCCCGGCGCGCGCCTACCTGACCACGGCCTGCCCGGACGCCGGATGGGCGGTCTGCGCCCATCTCGAGCGGCTGGCCCCGACAGCGCAGGAATTCCTGTGGCGGGCGCAGGACAGCTATTGGAGCCTCGATACTGCCGGGCGGGCGGCCCTGCGTGCCGAGGAGGCAGCCATTCTCCGGCAGGCCATCGGCGCCGCACCTCTGGCGCAGGTCCGGGCCTCGATCGGCAATGCCGTCGCCCAAGCCCTCCGTTTCGGCCTCGACGATTTCGTGTTGGGCAGGGGCGCCGCCGTAACCGCGGAGGATTACACGTTCGTCTACCTGCCCCTGGCCCCGGCCGCGGTGTGGGGGCTCGGCTATTTCAGCGCCACCATCTACGCGACGACGCTGGCGGCTCTGGCCATCGTCGCCACCGGGCTCTGGCGCCGCCGCGTGACGACGGCCGATCCGGTCGCCGCTTACTGCCTGCTCGTGCTGGTGGCGCTCGTTCTCAACGCCGCCATCTGCGGTGCCCTCTCGGGGCCCAACGACCGCTATCAGGCGCGGGTGGTGTGGCTGCTGCCGCTGCTGGCCGCAGGTCTCATGGCGCGTCGCCACGAACCTCGTGCAGCAGATCCCTGAGCTCGACCAGCTCATGCCGCAGCGCCTGCAGCCGGCGACGCAGCTGCGGCGGCATGGGGCGCGTCACCCGCGCCACGGTGGCGGGTTGGTCGAGGGTGGGGGCGATGGGCGTCAGCTCGTCGGCGGAAGGCCGAGCCCGCCTGGTCCGCAGCAGCTTCTGCACACCCCTGATCGTGTAGCCTTCATCGTAGAGCAGGCTGCGGATCTGGCGCAGCAGGTCGATGTCCTCGGGTCGGTAGTAGCGCCTGCCGCCGCCACGCTTCAGCGGCCGGATCTGGGCGAACTTGCTCTCCCAAAAGCGCAACACGTGCTGGGCCACGTCCAGCTCGTCCGCCACCTCGCTGATGGTCCGAAATGCCGCTGAGGATTTCTGGGGACGTGGGACGGCCTCGGCTGCTGATCCGCCATCCACGGGCTGCAGCAGCGAGACCGTGCTCATCACGGCTCCGTCGGCACGCCGTTGATCCGTTCCTTCAAGACCTGCGAGGCGCGAAACACCAACACCCGCCGGGGCGAGATCGGCACCTCCTCGCCCGTCTTCGGATTGCGCCCTACGCGTGGACCTTTCTGCCGTACCGCGAAGGTCCCGAACGAGGAGATCTTGACCGACCCCTCCTGCAAGAGCGATTCGGCGATCTCGTCGAGAATAGCGTCAACCAGATCGGCCGACTCGCTGCGCGACAACCCCACCTGCTGGTACACAGATTCGGCCAAATGGGCACGGGTCACTGTCTTCCCTGCCATGGCGCGCAGCTCTCCGTTGACCTAATCGGGGAACAAAAAGCTAAGCGCAGCAAAGAGTTCCGTCAACAGCTGAGGTACAGCAGTATCGCCGTGTTACCAGCGGATCAACGCAGCACCCCAGGCGAATCCGCCTCCCATCGCATTGGCGACGACAAGGTCGCCCGGCTGAATGCGGCCGTCCTCAACGCCGGCGTTCAACGCCAGCGGGATGGACGCTGCCGAGGTGTTGGCATGCTGGCCGACCGTGACGATCACCTTCTCGGCCGGCATGTGCAGTCGCTTGCCGACGGCGTCGATGATCCGCTTGTTGGCCTGGTGGGGAACCAGCCAGTCGAGATCGGCGGGCGCGTAGCCGGCCTTGTCCAGCACGGTCAAGGCAGCGGAGGTCAGCTCGCCGACGGCACAACGGAACACCTCGCGGCCGTTCATGCGCAGATGGCCGGTGGTGCCGGTGGAGGATGGGCCGCCGTCGACGTAGAGGTCCTCGTAGTGCCGGCCGTCGGCCGACAGATGAGTTGCCAGGATACCGCGATCCTGGCGCGTGCCGGGCAGCATCTCGGCACAGAGCACGGCGGCGCCGGCGCCATCACCGAACAGCACGCAGGTACCGCGGTCCGTCCAGTCGAGCAGGCGCGAGAAGGTCTCGGCCCCGATCACCAGTGCCGTGCGCGCCTGTCCGGCACGGATAAAATTGTCCACGGTCGCCAACGCATAGGCGAAACCGGCGCAGACCGCCTGCAGGTCGAAGGCGATGGCGGGGCCGATGCCGAGCTTGCGCTGGACCGCCGTCGCCGTGGCCGGAAAGGTGTGGTCCGGCGTCGAGGTAGCGACGACGATCAGGTCGACGTCGTCCGGACGAACGCCCGCGCGCGCGAGGGCGGTACGTGCGGCCGCCGCCGCCAGGTCCGAGGTGAACTCGCCCTCGGCAGCGATGTGCCGCTGGCCGATACCGGTGCGGTCACGGATCCACTCGTCCGTCGTGTCGACCAGCCCGGAAATTTCGGCATTCGTCATCACCCGCGCCGGCAAATAGCCGCCGACGCCACGCACCACCGCTCTGAGCATCTTGGTCAGGAGGCCGTGGCGTGAGCGTCGGGCACGGCCACAGGGCTGATTCCGCCCATCTCGTCGATGATCCTTTCATTGGTTCCCTTGCGGACGAGGTCGGCCGCGACCGCGATGGCGGCGGCGAAGCCGACCGCATCGGTGCCACCATGGCTCTTCACGACCACACCATTCAGGCCCAGGAACATAGCACCGTTGTAACGCCGGGAGTCGAACCGCTCGCGCAGCCCTGCAAAGGCAGGCTTGGCCAGCAGATAGCCGAGCTTGGAGCGCAGGCCGCCGCGACTGAACGCGTCGCGCAAGGCCGCCGTGTACATGGCCGCGGTGCCCTCGGCGATCTTCAGGGCGACGTTGCCGGTGAAGCCGTCGGTGACGACGACGTCCACCGCACCCTCGGTGACGTCGGTGCCCTCGACGAAGCCGTGAAAGTCGATCGGCAGCGGCGAGTCGCGCAGCATGGCGGCGGCACCGCGCACGACGTGATCGCCTTTGAGCTCCTCGGTGCCGACATTCAGCAGCGCCACCCGTGGCTTCGCCACGCCGAGCATGACACGAGCGAAGACCTCGCCCATGACCGCGAACTGGAACAGGTGCTCGGCACCGCACTCAATGTTGGCGCCAAGATCCAACACGACCACCGGGCGGCGCTGTGAGGGCATCACCGAGGCGATGGCCGGCCGGTCGATGCCGGGGAGCGTCTTCAGCACGATCTTGGACATCGCCATCAGCGCGCCGGTGTTGCCGGCGGAGACCGCGGCCGCGGCCGTGCCGTCCTTCACGGCATTGATGGCGAGGCGCATGCTCGAGTTGCGCCCCTGGCGCAGGGCCAGGGACGGCTTCGCGTCGCCGGCGACCGAATCCGGTGTGTGGAACACGGTCGACTTCTGCTGCAGCAATGGCTGCGCCGCCAGCAGCGGCTGCATTTGCTGCTCGTCGCCGAACAGGGAGAATATCAGATCGGGATGCTGCTGCAGCGCCAGTGCGGCGCCCTCGACGACGATGGCCGGCGCAGCATCACCACCCATGGCATCAAGGGCGATGTTCAGACTCATGGGCGATTCGTTCCGATCGCTGCGGGCAGGGCGGGGGCTGACCTGGGCGCTTTGGACCGCATCACGGCTTCCGGGTCAATGCCTGCGGAGCCGAGTGAGGACACCGAAGGGCCCCTTGGCGCCGGGCTCGTCACCGCTGAACTCGGCCATGCGCCGGTCCGCATCAGGCGCACGTGGGTAGGGCTCCAGCGCCAGGGACAGCTCCTCGGCCAGGATCTCGCCCAGGTCAAGCCGGTCGCCGAACACCGGCTCGGGGGTCTCGGCCTCGACGTCGATCTCGACCTCGGCATCCGTCTCCACCGGCTCGTCCCGGCTGAACAGGCGGTCGAAGTCGGCCTCGATCGCGGCACCCACCGGCTCGAAGGTGACGACACACGACTGCACGACGTGGGCAAAGACCCGACCGGACACATGCACGGTGCGCGTCATGTCGACCGGCGCGATGTCGATCACACCCTCGAGCCGATCGAGGCTCACCAGATCGAAGCGCTTCGCCAACGCGCGGCACTCGTCGACCGACGCCTCGAGGCGGATCCTGGTGCCGGAAGGTGGCAAGCTGTCCAGCGCAACCGGGCGCGAGAACTCGGCGGGAATTTGCAAGCACGACCTCCAGGCCAGGACGGTTTAGTTGGCTTAGCGTCTCGCGGCGACCGTCGGTGCGCGATCCGTCCTGGGTGCAATCGTCATTAAGAAAAGACCGGCTCCATCTCGAGAGCCGGTCTGGATTCGCAGCGGCAGAGCTTAGGCCTGCAACTTCCGGGGGTCAACGCGGCACTGGCCGGGTGTCGACCGATCACCATCAAAATATTCACCGGCGTGTTCAGGGGCCGCAAAACTGAGATGTCCTGCCAGTAGCGCCGTGCCATCCGCGGCGGCGAGAAGGCGATGCTGGGCGCAGACATAGTGCCCGAGCCTGCGCACCCCGGCCGCTGCCGGGTCGGCGACGCCCTCGTAGACGCTGCGCCGGAGGAGCGCCTCCATGGCGGGCAGGTCCGAGCCGTCGAGCAGGGGATCCAGTGCGGCGGCGCGGCCCAGGAAGTGGTGGGCCAGGGTCTTCACCTGCTTGCCGACCGAGAGGTCGCCGACACCCCATTCGCGCAGGTGCCGGTCGACGTCCTTGAACATCAGGTCGAACAGCGCCTGGGCCAGAAGCTGCCCCGGCCGAGCCTCGTCGCGCAGTCGGCGCATCGCCAGGACGGCATGCAGGCCCACCATCTCCAGCCGACCGTCGCGACTGTCCGGAACGCCCCAGTCGGCATAGAAAACCGGCAGGCGGGCCTGGGTCACCACCTGTTGATAGAGGGCCTCCGCGACCGCGCGGCGCCGGCCGGGAGCGTGCAGCCGGTCACGAAGTCGATCCAGCCAAGATAGGGCCGTCGATTGCCCGAGGCTGCCCATGTATGCTAGCTCCCTGTCGCGCGCCAAATACTCGAATCTCGCATCGGAGCCGGGCCCATGACCCCCATGTCAGGCAAGCACGTGCGCCGCCTTCTCGCGGTCGGCACGCTGGCGTTGGCGGCCTCGGCCTGCACGCCCACGGTCAGTACCCATGGCCACCCGCTCGATCCCGAGCAATTGACGCAGATCCAGCCCGGAGTCACCAGTCGCGAGGAAGTGACCCGGCTTCTGGGCTCCCCGTCGACCATCGGCACGTTCGAGCAGGAGCGCTGGTTCTACGTCAGCCAGCGCAACGAGGTCATGTCGTTCTACAAGGCCGACGTCACGCAGCAGGATGTGGTGCGGATCGACTTCGATGCCAACGGGATCGTCAGCGACGTCCACACCCATGGCCTCGAGATGGCGCAGGCGATCGAGCCCGATCCGAATCGGACGCGAACCCTGGGCAACGAACTTACCGCCATGCGCCAGATCCTGGGCAATATCGGTCGGTTCAACACCAGCGGCGATCAGAAGCCTCCCGGCGGCGCCGGCCCGGGTGGTCCCGGCGGCGGGTTCTGAGCCGCGGGCCGCCCCGGCCCATGGTCGGGGCGGCCCGGAGCGTCAATGCGCGGACATGGCGGCGATGCTGGCCAGGATCAGCAGTGCTACGATGTTGGCGATCTTGATCATCGGGTTGATGGCCGGGCCGGCGGTGTCCTTGTAGGGATCGCCGACGGTGTCGCCGGTCACGGCGGCCTTGTGGGCGTCGGAACCCTTGCCGCCGTAATTGCCTTCCTCGATGTACTTCTTGGCGTTGTCCCAGGCGCCGCCGCCCGAGGTCATCGAGA
>JAPJRA010000272.1 GCA_030824835.1 Geminicoccaceae bacterium
TCGTAGGCGTTTTGAGGGCCCGACGGGACGCCCGCAGGCAGATGCTATCGGCCAAGGCCATGTAGACGATCGCGTCTGCGCCACTGACCGTCCTGGCATATTATTTGCTTGCAAGATAAGCGCAGGCCGATTCAGCCTCGCTTCTGGCGTCCAATGGCGGGCGTCCTTCCCACGCAGCCAAGCTGAGACCCAGGGTCTCTTCGCGCGCTCCAGCGCCGGAGCGCGGCCGGCTTGTCCCATAGACTGTCATCCCGTCCGCGACCGCAGCGCGCGACCGGTAGGTCGTGCCTTGGAGCCATCACCATGTCCGTTAGTCCATTGGCCGGCAGCAATGCGGCCACCGCCCCCTCACGTGCACTCTGGATGTCCACGCTCGCGTTTACCGTTTGCTTCGCGGTATGGACGATCTTCTCGATCATCGGCGTCCGCATCAAGGACGAGCTCGGCCTGAACGAGACCGAGTTCGGCATTTTGCTGGGCATGCCGATCCTGACCGGCTCACTCGTCCGGATCGTGCTCGGCGTTTGGACCGACCGCTTCGGCGGCCGGCTGGTCTACACGGCCACGATGCTGGCGGCGATGGTCGCGACGTTCCTGCTCTCCTATGCGACGACCTACCCACAGATACTGCTGGCCGGCCTAGGCGTCGGCTTGGCCGGCGGCTCGTTCGCGGTGGGTGTGGCCTACGTGTCGCCGTTCTTTCCGCCCGCGCGACAGGGCACGGCACTCGGCATCTTCGGCGCCGGCAATGTCGGTGCCGCCGTCACCAAGTTCCTTGCCCCGTTCGTCCTGATCGCTTGGGGTTGGCAGGCGGTGGCACAGGTCTGGGCGCTCGGCCTCGGCGTGACGGCGGTCGTGTTCTGGTTCACCACGAGCGACGATCCGCAGTTCCAGGCCCGCAAGATGCAGCAGGTGGCACCACGGCGCTTCCTTGCCGAGTTCGCCCCGCTCAAGAACGCGCAGGTCTGGCGCTTCGCTCTTTATTACTTCTTTGCCTTCGGTGGCTTTGTGGCCCTGGCGCTTTGGCTGCCGCGCTACTTGGTCGGCGTCTATGGCTTCGATCTGAAGACCGCGGGTCTGGTTGCCGCCGGCTACTCGATCCCAGGCAGCATCTTTCGCGCCTATGGCGGCGTGCTCTCCGACCGGATCGGCGCGCGCAAGGTGATGTACGTGATGCTGATCGTCTCGGCCCTGGCCACGCTGGTGCTCGCCATGCCTGCCACCGGCACGGCGGTGCTGCCTTTCGCGATCACGCCCGCCATCTTCCTCGGCGTGGCCTTCGTGCTGGGTTTCGTCATGAGCCTCGGCAAGGCTGCGGTCTATAAGCACATCCCCGCCTACTACCCGGACAACGTCGGTGCGGTTGGCGGCATGGTCGGCATGGTCGGTGGCCTCGGTGGCTTCATCCTGCCGATCGCGTTCGGCGCGCTCAAGGATCTGACCGGCCTGTGGTCGAGCTGCTTCCTCCTCCTGTTTGCGATCGTGCTGCTGTCGCTTGTCCTGATGCAGCAGGCGGTCCGCAAGATGAACCGCACCGCCGGTCCGGCCGCCGCGCCGGCCTACGGCTTCGGCCGCTGAGCCGGGAGCACAACATCATGACCGAGAAACTCGTCATCGTCGGCAATGGCATGGCACCGGGCCGGATGCTGGAGCACCTGCTCGAACAGGCCCCCGGCCGCTATCAGGTGACCATCTTCAACGCCGAGCCGCGGGTCAACTACGACCGGATCATGCTCTCGCCGGTCCTGTCCGGCGAAAAAGACTACGAGCAGATCATCATCCATGGTGATGGCTGGTACATCAAGAATGGCATCACCCTCTACAAGGGCCACAAGGTCGTCCTGATCGACCGGACGGCCAAGACGATCAGCTCCGACCACGGTGTGATCGAGACCTACGACAGGCTGGTGATCGCCACGGGCTCGGTGCCGTTCGTTCCGCCGGTACCCGGCCGCGAGCTGGCGGGCGTGCTCACCTACCGCGACCTCGATGACGTCAACGCCATGCTGCTCGCGACGCAGTCGCGGGCCAAGGCGGTGGTGATCGGCGGCGGCTTGCTCGGGCTCGAGGCGGCCGCCGGGCTACAGGCACGAGGTATGGACGTCACCGTGCTCCATCTGATGCCGACGCTGATGGAGCGGCAGCTCGATCCGGCTGCCGGCTATCTCCTGCAGAAAGCCGTCGAGGAGCGCGGGATCAAGGTCGTCACCAAGGCCAACACCAAGGCCATCCTCGGTAACGGCAAGGTCGAGGGCGTGGAACTGGCCGATGGCACCGTCATCCCGGCCTCGCTCGTGGTCATGGCGGTCGGTATCCGGCCCAGCACGGAACTCGCGCGTCAGGCTGGGCTCGAGGTCAACCGCGGCATCGTCACCGACGATCGCATGCGCAGCTCCGATCCGGAGATTCTCGCGATCGGCGAGTGCGCCGAGGTCTGCGGCCACGTGTACGGGCTGGTGGCACCGCTCTACGAGATGGCCAAGGTGGCGGCGGGGACACTGGCCGACCAGCCGGGTGCCGGCTTCGTGCACAGCGACACGCCGACCAAGCTCAAAGTCACCGGCATTGACGTCTACTCGCTGGGCGACTTCGCCGATGGCGACGATCGCCAGGAGATCGTGCTTCGCGACGCGGCTGCCGGAATCTACAAGCGGCTGGTGCTCAAGGAAAACCGGATTATCGGTACGGTCCTGTTCGGCGAGACCGGCGACGGGGCTTGGTTCAACGATCTGAAGAAGAAGGCGGTCGACATCTCCGAGATGCGCGACACGCTCATATTCGGCCAAGCCTACCAGGGAGGGACCCCCCTGGACCCTATGGCGGCCGTTGCAGCCTTGCCGGATGATGCGGAAATCTGCGGCTGCAACGGCGTATGTAAGGGCAAGATCGCCGGCACGATCACGGCCAAGGGGCTGACCACGCTAGAGGATGTAAGGGCGCACACCAAGGCGTCTGCCTCTTGCGGCTCCTGCACCGGCCTCGTCGAGCAGCTGATGAAGCTGACGCTCGGCGACGGCTACAATCCCGCGGCCGTCCAGCCGATGTGCGGCTGCACCACGCTCGGCCACGACGACGTGCGCCGCCTGATCAAGGCCAAGCAGCTCAAGTCCATTCCGGCCGTGCTGCAGGAGCTGGAGTGGAAGACCTCGTGCGGCTGCGCCAAATGCCGCCCGGCGCTCAACTACTATCTGGTCTGCGACTGGCCGGACGAGTACGCCGACGACTACCAGTCGCGCTTCATCAACGAGCGTGTCCACGCCAACATCCAGAAGGACGGGACCTACTCGGTCGTCCCGCGCATGTGGGGCGGCGTCACCAGCGCGGCCGAGTTGCGCGCGATCGCCGACGTGGTCGACAAGTTCGCGATCCCGACGGTCAAGGTCACCGGCGGCCAGCGCATCGACATGCTGGGCATCAGGAAGGAGGATCTGCCCGCGGTCTGGGCCGACCTGGGCAAGGCGGGCTTCGTCTCCGGGCAGGCCTACGCCAAGGGCCTGCGCACTGTGAAGACCTGCGTGGGCACGGACTGGTGCCGATTCGGCACGCAGGACTCGACTGGCCTCGGCATCCGGATCGAGAAGTTCATGTGGGGCTCGTGGACACCGGCCAAGGTCAAGATGGCCGTCTCCGGCTGCCCACGGAACTGTGCCGAGGCCACCTGCAAGGATGTCGGCGTGGTCTGCGTCGACTCGGGCTTCGAGATCCACTTCGCCGGGGCCGCCGGCCTGGACATCAAGGGCACCGAGGTCCTTGGGCTCGTCAAGACCGAGGACGAGGCGCTCGAGGTGATCGTGGCGCTGGTGCAGATGTACCGCGAGCAGGCCCGCTATCTCGAGCGGATCTACAAATGGACCAAGCGGATCGGCGTGGCTGAGATCAAGCGGCAGGTGCTCGACGACGTCGAGCGGCGACGGGCCTACTTCGACCGGTTCGTCTTCTCCCAGAAGTTCGCCCAGGTCGATCCCTGGTCCGAGCGCGTCTCGGGCAAGGACAAGCACGAGTTCCAGCCGATGGCGTCGATCCCCTACGCCACTGCCGCGGAGTGAGAGACATGCAGGGTTGGTACGAGATCGGCTCACTCTACGACATCCCACAGCGCGGTGCCCGCTGCGTGATGTCACCCGAAGGCCGGATCGCGGTCTTCCGTACGATCGACGACCAAGTGTTCGCGACCGAGGACCGTTGCCCGCACAAAGGCGGCCCCTTGAGCCAGGGTATCGTGCACGGCAACGCCGTGACCTGCCCGCTGCATGGCATGGTCCTGTCGCTCGAGAGCGGCATGGCCCTGGGGGCCGACGAGGGCCGGGTCAGGACGATTCCGGTCAAGGTCAAGGATGGCCGGCTGTTCGTCCAGCTCGCTGCCCGCCAAATGCGGGTGGCCTAACCATGGAGCGGGCGGTCAGGACCACCTGTCCCTATTGCGGAGTCGGCTGTGGCATCGCAGCCCGGGTGACCGACGACGGTGCAGTCACGATCCAGGGTGATACGGAGCATCCGGCTAATCTCGGCCGGCTCTGCTCCAAGGGTGCCGCACTAGCCGAGACGATCGACCTGGACGGGCGCCTGCTCCATCCCGAGATCGGCGGCCGGCGGGCCGGCTGGGACGAGGCCCTCGACCTGGTTTCGCAGACCTTCACCCGGACCATCGCCGAGCACGGGCCGGATGCGGTGGCGTTCTACGTCTCGGGCCAGCTCCTGACCGAGGACTATTACGTCGCCAACAAGCTGATGAAGGGGTACATCGGCTCGGCCAACATCGACACCAACTCGCGCCTGTGCATGTCTTCCTCCGTGGCCGGGCACAAGCGTGCGTTCGGCAGCGACACGGTGCCCGGCACCTACACCGATCTCGAGGAGGCCGACCTCGTCGTCCTGGTAGGCTCCAACCTCGCCTGGTGCCATCCGGTCCTCTACCAGCGCCTTTCCGCCGCCAAGGCCGACCGGCCGGCGATGCAGGTGGTGCTCGTCGACCCACGCCGGACAATGACGGCGGACATGGCCGACCTGTACCTGCCGATCAAGGCGGACGGCGACGTCCTGCTGTTCGCCGGCCTGCTGGCCTGGCTCGCTGACCATGGCGCGCTCGACCAGACCTATGTCAAGGCGCACACGGCGGGCCTCGCCGAGGCGCTGGCGGCCGCGCGCACGGCAAGTCTCGCCGACATTGCCGCCGGAACCGGGCTGGATGCCGATCAGCTCGAGCACTTCTATCAGCTGTTCGCCGATACCCGGCGGGTGGTCACGATCTATAGCCAGGGCGTCAACCAGTCGTCGGTCGGGACCGACAAGGTCAACGCGATCATCAACTGCCACCTCGCCACCGGCCGCATCGGTCGACCCGGTATGGGGCCCTTCTCGGTCACCGGACAGCCGAATGCCATGGGCGGTCGCGAGGTTGGCGGCCTCGCCAACATGCTGGCCGCGCACATGGAGATCGAGCGGCCCGAGCATCGCGATCGCGTACAGCGCTTCTGGCGCGCACCGGTAATCGCCGCCAGGCCCGGTCTGAAGGCGGTCGACCTGTTCCGCGCCGTGGCCGGCGGGCGAATCAAGGCGCTGTGGATCATGGCGACCAACCCCGTGGATTCGCTGCCCGAGGCCACCCAGGTTGAGGCGGCGCTGCGTGCCTGCCCGTTCGTGGTCGTCTCCGACGTGCTGGCCAGGACCGATACGGCCCGCCACGCCCAAGTCCTTCTGCCAGCGGCCGCCTGGGGCGAGAAGGACGGCACGGTCACTAACTCCGAGCGCCGGATCTCCCGTCAGCGGGGCTTCCTGCCGCCGCCCGGCGAGGCCCGCCCGGACTGGCGGATCGTCTGCGACGTCGCCGCGCGCATGGGCTTCGCCCCGGCCTTCGCCTACGCG
>JAPJRA010000273.1:0-2241 GCA_030824835.1 Geminicoccaceae bacterium
TGCCCAAGACCCGCTCGGGCAAGATCATGCGCCGCATCCTGCGCAAGATCGCCGCCAACGAGTTCGACAGCCTGGGCGACACCTCGACCCTGGCCGACCCGTCGGTGGTCGGCGAGCTGATTGACAACCGCAAGGAAATCTGACCGGACGCCACCCGGCGGGCGGTCGCGAAAGGGGAGGCCTCGGCCTCCCCTTTTTCTTGTCCGGCCACCGGCGTCATCGCCGCCAGAACGGCTTGTCGATCTCGGCAGCCACCTGCGCCGGCGTCAGCCCGATATCCACGAGCAGGTAGGGCGCCAGACGGAGCAGACGGCCCAACTCCTCCCGCTCGCGCCGGCGCGCCCGCCACCTCGCGAACAGACTCGGCCGGAGCACCTCGCGGCGGACTGGAGACGACAGAACCAGGCCCTCGGCCATCGCGGCTCTCCCACTGAGGGGTCGAACAAAACTGACCCTAGGCCGCCATATTTCCTTTAAAGATCCCCATGTGCAAACTATGTTAGCTGGGCGTAGCCTCAGCTAAACTGACCCTGGGAGAGAGACAGTGCGGCTGCCCCCGCTGAACGCCCTGCGCGCCTTCGAGGCCGCCGCACGTCATGGCAGCTTCGTGGGCGCAGCCGAGGAGCTGCACGTGACCCAGGGAGCGATCAGCCGCCACATCAAGCTCCTGGAACAGCATCTGGGCGTGGCGCTGTTCCGCCGCCGACCGCAGGGCATCAGTCTCACCGAGGCCGGCGCGCTGCTGCGGCCGGAGCTGGGCGGGGCGTTCGAGCGCATCGCCCGGGCCGCCGCCCAAGCCCGGGACGTCAGCCGCGAGCTGCGGGTCCTGGCGGCGCCGACCTTCGCCACACGCTGGCTGGTGCCCCGCCTGCCCGGCTACCAGAGCCGTCATCCCGAGCAGCGGATCACGCTGGGCCTGTTCCTGCAGCGTCACGACGGGTTCCAGGAGAGCGGCTTCGATATCGGGATCAGCTGCATCGAGGGGCGGGACGCGGCACGGCCGAGCGGACTGACGACAGCGCTGCTATGGCAGGAGACGATGACGCCGGTCTGCTCGCCGGCATTGCTGGAGCGTGGGCCACCGCTCGCCCAGCCGGCCGATCTCGCCCGGCACACGCTGCTGCATCCCACCCAGGAGCGGCAGGACTGGCGCAAGTGGCTGGAGGCCGCCGGAGCCGAGGGAATCGATCCGACCTCCGGCCAGACCTTCGCCACGCTCGACATGGCGATCGGCGCCGCCGTCAGCGGCTTGGGGGTGGCCATGGCGGACCTCAAGATGGTCCAGACGGAGCTGGCGGCCGGCAGGCTCGTGACGCCGCTCGGTCACATCGTCGAGGATGGCGTCGGCTATCTGCTGCTGCTTGACCCACAGCGGGTCGACGAGCCCAAGATCGCGGCGTTCCGCGACTGGATCGAGGCCGAGGCCAGGGCCTGAGACCGCGTCAGGCGGCGCGGGTGCGGGCGGCCAGCCCCGCGAGCAGCCCCGGGAACGCGCCGCACGTGGCCACGAGCGTGGATTGCAGGGCGGGCACGGAGCTGACGCCGGCCACGGCGCCCGCGAGGCGTAACGGGCCCGCGAAGGAGCGGCTCAGGCGCCGCTGGAACGTGGCGGCCGGCTCACGGGTCAGGATCGCCCGGGCTGCCTCCGCCGCCGAGCGAAGCGCCATCGCCATGCCGTCGCCGGTGAAGGACGGAATGACGGCGGCTTGGTCACCGATCCGGAATATCGCCGTGGCCGCGTCGGCGTGGTGGCGGAAACCATAGGGAATACGGGAGATCGCCAGAGGTTGCGGCCAGCAGGCCGTGGCACCGTCCAACCGGCGGGCCAGATGCGGCACCGAGGCGATCAGTCCGGCCCAATGGCGGCCGAGGTGGACAAATCTCGCCTTGGTGACGATCAGGCACAGATTGGCGATATCGTGCTCGATCCGCTGCAGGCCGGCATAGCCGCCGTCGAACAGGGCGAGCTCGACCTGCCGGCCGAGTGCCGCATGCTGATCCGGCGCCAGGCGCAGATGCAGCTTGAAGCCGATATGCGGGGATGCGGCGCCGGCGCGACGATGGCCGCGCAGATCATGCTTGCCGGTCGCGAGCAGCGCCGCACCGGCCCTCACCTCGCCGTCGCCGGTCCGCAGGCTCACGCTGGCCGCGTCCGCGACGAGCGCCTGCACGGCGCGGCCACGCCTGACCTCGACGCCCTCGCCTTCGGCCACGTCCAGCAGCCAGGCGTCGAGACGATGG
>JAPJRA010000273.1:2251-5860 GCA_030824835.1 Geminicoccaceae bacterium
CTGCTGGACGTGGCCGAAGGCGAGGGCGTCGAGACGATGGCGCGACAGCCCCCAGGCTGGGAACGGCAAGGGGGAGGACGCTTGCTGGCGCCCGCAAACGACCCGAACCCGCTCGATCGGCTGGGCACCCAAGGTGGCCAGAGCCCGGCCGCCGAGCCGCTCCAGCTGGGCTTGCGCGCCGGCGCTGATGAACTCGCCGCAGACCTTGTGGTGCGGCCCGGTGGTCCGCTCGAACAGCACCACGCGGCACCCACCGCGCGCCAGGTCGATGGCGGCGGCAGCACCGGCGAGGCCACCGCCCGCGACCGCCACGTCCCAGCTCATGCGTGGCCTCGGACCCGAAACAGCATCGCCTCGGCCGACAGGCCGGGTCCGAAGGATAGGGCGCATCCGGTACGGCCGCCATCTCCCTGCGCCAGAATTCGACCCAGCACGAACATGACGGTGGCCGAGGACATGTTGCCGAAGTCGCGCAGCACGCCGCGTGATGCGGTGAGCTGATGATCCGCGATGTCCAGTGCCTCCTGGGCGGCATCGAGGATCGACCGGCCGCCCGGGTGGATCGCCCAGAGGTCGACCGCATCCGGCTCGCAGCCAGGGAGCATGGCGCCGAGCCGGCTCGCCAGGCCGCGCGCGATGGTGCCCGGCACGGCGCCGTCCAGCCACATGAGGAAGCCGTTGCCGCCGATATGCCAGCGGATCTGGTCACGGCTGGCCGGCAGGACGGTGCTGCCGAAGCCGGTGATCTCGAGGCCGGCGGGCTCGGCGCTGAGCAGGCTCGCCGCACAGCCGTCGGCGAAGATCAGGAACGACAGCACGCTCTGCAGGTCGCTCGTCTCCTGCAGATGGATCGTGCACAGCTCGAGGTTCAGCATCAGCACCCGTGCCTCGGGTTGCGAGCGGACGATGTGCGTGGCGAGTTTCATCGCCGGGATGGCGGCCTGGCAGCCCATGAAGCCGATGAGCGTCCGCTCGACACCGGGCGGCAGGCCGAAATGCTCGACGATCTGCAGGTCGAGCCCCGGCGCGTAGAAGCCGGTGCAGGTGGTGACGATCAGGTGGGTGATCGTGTCCTTGACGGCGGGCAGGCCCAGTTGCTCCAGCGCCTCGCGGGCGAGATCGAAGGCATGCGCCTCGTAGAAGCCCATCCGCTTCTCGGTGCCCGGGAAGGCACCACATGGATAGAACCCGGACCGATCGAGCCCGTCAGGTGACGGGTCGGGCTCGATGAAGGAGAAGCGGTGCTCGATCTGCGCGCGGTCGGCCATGCGGCGGAAGAGCCGGCGCGATCGGTCGTCGGCCAGCAGCGACGGTGCGAAATCGACGAACTTGCGGTGCACGTCGTGCCGGGGCACGGCGGTGGCGACACGGTTGAGGAAGACCGGCGTCATGGCTTCGCCCGATCGATCCTCGCGCGCCGCCTCACCCTATGCTCCATCAAGCTCCTGTCGTCGGCTAGAGGCCGGTCAGCTCGCCAGCGAGGATCGCTCCGCGCGAGGCCATGAAATAGAGACCCATGTGATGGGTCGGCAGCTTCGGATGCGCGGCGGTCGGCGGCAGGCCGAGGCCGGCGGTGGCTTGTCTGGGCAGATCGTAGGTCGCCGTCGCCGGCTCCAGCACCACGAGATCCAGTAACGTGGCCATCA
This sequence comes from Geminicoccaceae bacterium, assembly GCA_030824835.1. Lineage (GTDB taxonomy): Bacteria > Pseudomonadota > Alphaproteobacteria > Geminicoccales > Geminicoccaceae > Benzoatithermus. The sequence continues at coordinate 3,898 of JAPJRA010000273.1, forward strand.
GACCGTGGTTCCGTGCCGATAGCGTGGTGAGCACGAAATCCATGACGGCGACATCGGTGCACATCCCGGCGACCAGCACCGTCTGCAGCCGATGGGCATTGACCCAGTCGACGACCCGGTTGCGCGTGGCCCCATGCGTGCCGTGATGGACCGCTTCGATGGCACCGACGAAACCGTCGACGCAGTCCGTGCGCAGGATGGTGGCGTCGGGCTCGTCCTCGAGCCAAGCCAGTGCAGGCACCAGCTGCGCGGCATCGCCGCCCGCAGCCGGCTGCCGCCCGTCGACCAAGGACAGTACCGCCCGGCGGCGGTCGACGAAGAGCCGCCCCAGGCGACCCGTCTCCTCGATCATGCGCTCGATCCGTGCGTCGGGTGCCGCGGGTGCCAGAGGGCCCGCCCCCGGCGTGCACCAGGCGTTGATCTGGTTGACCAGCACCAGGCCGACCTCCCGCGCGGCCACGTCGTAGGCCACGATCTGGACCGGCAGCTCGCCTCGCAGTTGATCGATCATGACGCCACCTCTGGGCCTGCTCGCGCTATCTGCCTGATCCTGCGCAACGTGGGGCATGGCGGGCGGAGAGGCAAGTGGATGGATGCTGCCCTTCCTCCTGCCCTTGCGCAGCGGGCCGAATGGTGCAAGCTCGGCCGCACCCATCGGACACCTGTCCTGCCTGATCGAGCCCCGCATGCGTGAGCTGCCCATTCCACCGCATTTCGACCCCGAGCTCGTGGGTGAGGTCTGGCGTGTGCCGTACCAGGAGCGGGCCGCCCTCGCGACGGCGTGGGCGAAGGAGCACGGCATTCGGCCGGCGGCCGAGGACGGTTTCCGGGTCTGCCTGGTGGTGGTCGACGTCCAGAACACGTTCTGCGTACCGGGCTTCGAGCTGTTCGTCGGCGGCCGCTCCGGCACCGGCGCCGTCGACGACAACCGGCGCCTGTGCGCGTTCATCTACCGCAACCTCGCCACGATCACGCGGGTGGTCCCGACCATGGACACCCATCACGCGATGCAGATCTTCCACCCCATCTACCTGATCAACGACCGTGGCGAGCATCCGGCACCGTTCACGCTCGTCTCGGCCGAGGACGTCGAGCAGGGGGTGTGGAGGTTCAACGCCGCGATCGCCCCAAGCCTGGCCTTGGATCCGGACTACGCGCAGCGCCTGTTGCTCCACTACACGCGCCGGATGGCGGCGGGCGGCAAGTACGCGCTGACCATCTGGCCCTACCATTCTATGCTGGGCGGCATCGGCCATGCCCTGGTCGCGGCCATGGAGGAGGCCATCTTCTTCCACGGTATCGCGCGGGCGAGCCAGCCCGACTTCCAGGTCAAGGGCAGCAACCCGCTGACCGAGCATTACTCCGTGATCGGCCCCGAGGTGCTGGAAGGACCGTCCGGGGAGGCGATCGCCCAGCGCAACCACGCGCTGGTCGACCAGCTCCATCGCTACGACGCGGTCGTCATCGCGGGCCAGGCCAAGAGCCATTGCGTCGCCTGGACCATCGCCGATCTGCTGGATGAGGTGCGGGCCCGCGACATGTCGCTGGCGGGGCGCGTCTACCTGCTCGAGGACTGCACCTCGCCCGTGGTGGTCCCGGGCGTGATCGACTACACGGAGCAGGCCGACGCCGCCTTTCGGCGCTTCGCCGAGTCCGGCTTTCACGTCGTGCGCTCGACGGACCCGATGGCGACGTGGCCGGATATGGCTGAAGCTCTCAGCCGGTGAGAGCGGGCTGACGAGCGCGGGAGGTTCGATGCGGATCGGGGTCATCGGCTGCGCTGGGCGCATGGGCCGCGCCAACCTGCGCGAGGTGCTGGAGACGGCGGGCGTCACGCTGGCCGGCGGGATCGAGCGGGCCGGGAGCGCGGCCCTGGGGCAGGACCTCGGCCTGCTGGCCGGGCTCGAGCCCACGGACATCGCCGCCACGGACGACGTCGCCGCGCTGGCCTCGGCGGCGCAGG
>JAPJRA010000274.1 GCA_030824835.1 Geminicoccaceae bacterium
CTGCTGGGGATAGCGGCTGTTGAAGAAGACGAACCGATCGTCGGCATCCAGGATCGCGATGCCGTCGGGAATGCTCTCGGCAGCGGCCAGGAACCGGGCCTCCACGGCGCGCGAGCGTTCTTCCGCCTCGCGCCGTGCAGTCACGTCGGTGGTGAGCAGGACCCGGCCGCCGTCGGGCATGGCGCCCTCGAGGATACGGACCCAGCGTCCGTCGGCGTGCCGATGCTCCCGTTCGCTCGGCTCGGCGCTGCGGCTGGCCAGCCGGCGCTCCGCATAGTCTGGCCCCATCTGCGGATGGTAGATCTCACCCCGGGCCATTCCTTCGCGGATCCACTCCTCGAACTTGATGCCTATGCGCAGCGCGCCGCGCAGGGCCGGTGGCAGCAGCTGTGGATGCCGGCTGTTGTAGAAGACGATCCGGTCGTCGGCGTCGAGAATGACCAGACCGTCGGGGATGCTCTCGGCGGCGCCCAGGAAGCGTGCTTCGCTGGCACGGAGCGCCGCGTCAGCGTTCACCTTGTCGGTGACATCGCGCTTGGCGGCGACGAAATGGGTGACCTGCCCCGCGTCATCGTGGATGGGCGAGATCGTTGCATCCTGATGGATCAGCCGGCCGTTCTTGTGTCGGCTGATGATGCGCCCCTTCCACGGGCGGCCGGCACGGGTCACCCGGTCGATCTCGTCGAAGAACGCTGCACTGTGCGCGTTGCTGCGGAGAAGCTGCCCCGGCGTCCGCCCGATGGCTTCTTCGGGAGCGTAGCCGGTAAGGTTGGAAAATGCCGGATTGACGTAGAGGATACGGTAGTCGGCGGTCGTGATCTCGATCGAATCGCCCGTCTGCGCCACGGCCGCCGCCAGTAGCATCTGCTCCTGCTTGCGCTGCCGCTCCTTCGAGATGTCGGTGGACAGCAGCACCCGTCCCCCATCCGTCATTCGCCGTTCGCGCACCCGCAGCCAGCGGCCATCGCTCATCTGGTGCTCGCGATCGACGGCGGGCTCGCCGCGGTCGTCGATACGGGCGTCCAGATAGTCGACCCCCATGTCGGGATGGTAGATCGGGCCCAGAGCCCGAGCGTCGCGCGCCCATTCCGGCCAGCTCTTGCCGAGCGCCATGGTCGCCCGGAGGGGTTCCGTCAGATGGTCGGGGTAGCGGCTGTTGTAGAAGGCCAGCCGATCATCGGCGTCGAAGATGGCCAGCCCGTCGGGAAGGCTCTCGGCCGCCGTCTTGAGCCGCTCCTCGCTGGCCGCAAGCCGGGCCTGGAAGTCACGGCTGGACGCGAAGGCGTGGCTCACCGCATCGAACCACGGCTGCCAAAGCGCCGGGATCCGGTCGATGGCTCCGTGCCCACCGGTTTGGATATGCCGCAGCAGCGCCAGTGAGGGGCGCACGATCCAATGCTGCAGCATCAGGTGGGCAGCCACCAGGGTCAGCAGCAGGGCGGCAAGGATCATCGCATAAGGTGTGAGGGCCGCGTTTTCGGCCACCTGCCGCATGGCTAGTCCGACGATCAGCGCGACCGGGATGACCGCCACCACGCCAAGCAGCAGCGCAAACAGCCAGGTCAGACGTCGGGCGTGCTTCCCACCCATGGCAATGGCCTCCGCCGCCACCGCCTCCACGAGCGGATCCTTCGCGGATGGCATGAGGCAAGTCGGCATGGTCATTGCGCAATGGCCGTCGTCAAGGGCGGACACGACCGCGGGGCCAACGCCTCGTGGCCGGGTACGGCATGGGCTCGGCTGCTGAGAGGCCCAGCCTGTCCGAGATGATCGAAGCGGTACGTTTCAAAACGGTCGCGTGCTGGCCCGCTGATTGTTTCAATTGTGTCGTCGGTCGCCAGGGCCGCCGCCCGAAAAACGCTGGGTCGGGTGCCGTTGCATACCAGAGAATGCTTCGCCGTATGTATAGCAGAATATTAACTATGAATATTCGATAAGGACTTGAGGTGATGATTTGTCTATGTGAAGAACAAGTTAGCCGGCTGGCTCGTACATCATACCATGTGATGTGATGATGTAGTGCAGTTGGTCGAGCGTTAGCGATGTATTTCGCTCGTAAAGCCCCGATCATCTCGGCCGTCGATCGGATGCACTGTCATGTGGCCGACGTACAGGAGAAGCCAGATGCGCGTAAAGTATTCCTCATTGCTTGCCGTCACCGCCCTCGCAACCGCCAGCCTCGGTGCCAGCGCCTGGGCGGCCGGCAGCAATGTCGCCACCACGACGCAGACCGGTGCCAGCAACTACGCCTATGTCGACCAGACCGGCACCGACAACTGGTCCGACGTCGGTCAGACCGGTGGCTACAACTTGGCCGACGTCGACCAGACCGGTCGCAACGACGAGGCCACGACGACCGCCTTCGGCGATCACAATGTCCAGCGTATCACTCAGGATGGTAAGGGCTGGGGCAACGAGGCCGTCAATGCCGCCTATGGCAACGGCAACATCCAGACCATCGACCAGGTGAATCAGGGCAACGAGGCTGCCAACATCGCCTACGGGTCTGGCAACAGCCAGTACATCGTCCAGGGCGGCCGTGACAATATCGCCCTGAACAAAGTCACCTACGGCGGCTACGGCAATACACAGACTATTAACCAGATCGGTCACGACAACGATGCTGTCAATACCGCGTCCTGGGGCGGGTTCAATACCCAGGCTATTGGCCAGTCGGGCAATTGGAACGCTGCCGAGAACCATGTGAACGGCGGTGGCTTCAACACGCAGTACATAACCCAGGGCGCCAGCGGCAATTATGCCGTTCAGACGGCGTCGGGAGTGGGTAACTTCGCGCAGATCAATCAGAACAACTGACCGGACCACGGGGACCCGCCGAGGCGGGTCCCCCACGCGAGGTGACGCCACATGGATACTCGCCTGCGATCTGCCGTCATTTTGGTTATGCTCGGCCTCGCCCTGCCGGCCACGGCCGGTGAGCTCGTCTATCGCCCCATCAGCCCCGGCTTCGGGGGCAGCCCGTTCAACACGGATTACGTGTTCGGTACCGCGGAACGCGCCCAGTCAGATCCGAACGGCAAGCAGAATAATGCCGGTTTTGGCGCTGGGCGCAGCTCGCCTCTGGAGAACTTCACCGAGTCGTTGCAGGCACGCCTGCTGAACCAGGTCTCCGACGATATCGTCACCGCCATCTTCGGCGAGGATGCCGCCAATGAGGGGCGGTTCGAGGTCGCCGGCACGGTCATCGAGTTCAGCCGCTCGGCCGACACCATCAATCTCGTCATCACCGATACTTCCAACGGCCAGTCGACGACGATCGACGTGCCGGTACCTCGACTCTGAGGTCCATGATGCGTACTGTCTGGATCCTGCCGCTGCTGGCGGCATTGGCCGGCTGTGCCGTGAGCGACAAGGTGCTCGAGCAGCAGCCGCAGCTCCTCACCGTCACGGATATCGGCCGTGCGCTGCGCGACCTGCCGCCGCCGGTCCGGCCGGTGCCGATCGCCGTCTACAATTTCGGCGATCTGACCGGTCAGAACAAACCCAACGAGACCTTCGCCGAGTACTCGCGCGCCGTGACGCAGGGTGCCCTGGCGATGCTGATGCGCGCCCTGAGCGAGGCGGGCGGCGGCCGCTGGTTCACCGTGGTCGAGCGCGAGAATGTCGAGCAGCTGCTGCGTGAGCGGCAGATCATCCGCACCGTCCGCGACGAGTATCGTCGCCCCGACGGCCAGAAGCTGCCGGATGTGCTCGACCCGCTGCTCTACCCCGGCGTCCTGGTGATGGGCGGCGTCACCGCGTACGAGTCCAATACGGTGACCGCGGGCGCCGGTCTGCGCTACATGGGCATTGGTGGCAACACCGACTATCGGCTGGACAGCGTCACCATCGACCTGCGGGTGGTGAGCGTTCGCAACGGCCGGGTGTTCTCCACCGTGTCCGCGCAGAAGTCGATCTACTCGATTCTGCTGCAGAGCGGCATCTTCAAGATCTTCGGCAACAACAACCTGCTCGAGGCCGAAGCCGGGTTTACCCGCAACGAGCCGTCGCAGCTGGCGGTCCGCCAAGCGATCGAGAAGGCCGTCTACGGCATGGTGATGGAGGGCGCCAACGCCGGTCTATGGCAGTTCGCCGATGCCGGCGCCGGCCGCAGGCTGCAGGCCGACTACCTCGTGGAGCGGAACGGCGACGGTATCGTTGTGGGCTTGGCTGGGTCTAACGAGATCCCGTCCGCGGCGCAGCCGACCGGCCCGGCCGCACCAGCGGTGCTCAAGGACGAGCGCGAGCTGCTCCACGAGCAGCCGGCGCAGGTGCCTTCCGCGCCGACCCAGCCCCTGAGCGGCACCAGCCCGGCCGGTCCGCTGCCATCGGGCGCCGCGCGCAACCAGCTGCAGCTGCAACGGAGTATCAACAATTGAGGCGCCACCTCGTGCTGGCTCTGGCGCTGCTGCCGATCGGCGCGCACGCCGAGGGCAACTTCGCGCTGATCGAGCAGGTCGGCGACGCCAACTGGGCCGTGGTCACCCAGACTGGCAGCGAAGCCGATGCCACGATCCGCCAGGATGGCCAGGGTCACGAGGCCACCTTGCTGCAGGCGGCTCGGGCTCAGCGCGCTGTCATCGCACAGATCGGGACCGACAGCGCTGCCGCCGTCGTGCAGCGATCCGGTGGCGACAATCTGGTCCTGCTTGAGCAGACTGGCAGGGGTCACAAGGCCGCGATCGGCACGTCGGGGCAAGGCAACTTGGTTGGTGTCGCCCAGTCGGGCGAGGCTCAGCGTGCGGTCGTGAGCGTGCGCGGTGACGCCAACAATGTTGGTCTGCAGCAGGTGGGGCAGGGCAATGCCGCCGATCTCGGGATTGTCGGCGGCGGCAACCAGTGGACCATCGAGCAGAGCGGTCAGGGGCTGGGCCTCAGGGTGCGCCGCGTCGGTGACAGCACCGCGCTGGCCATTCGGCAGGCGGGCTCTTGAGCGCGCTGCTGGCCACGGGTCTGGTGCTGGCGATCGAGGCAGGGCCGATGGTGCGCTGGTCGATCGACTGCGAATGGCGCGACGGTAACCGGTCGACCCATCTGGTGCTGGATGGTGCCGGTCCGCTGCAACGCACCCTCGGGGCCGGCTTTGCGGATTGCACCGTCACGCTCCGCGCCGGACAGCAGATGACGGTGACGCTTGCCGACAGCCGCGGCAGCCGCGCCCGCTCGACCATCGCCGGGGAAGGCTCGAGGGCCCGCCTACGCCAGCGCTGAACACTGCGGCCCCGTCTTCGATGCGCGGCGGGGCGGCTCAAAAGAGCCGCCCCTCGAGGCACTGCAGGTCCGTGCAGGTCCCATCCTCTAGGCCGCATGGCGACAGGCCGCCGTGACGGTTGTCACATCTGCCGCTGTTTATGCAGCCATCGATCAGCTCTCGCGCAAGCCACGGCGCAGCGTGTCGGTCAGCGGCCGCACCAGATAGTCCAGCAGGGTGCGCCTGGAGGTGATGATGGCGACCTCGGCGGGCATGCCGGCGGCGAGGACGACACCGGCCGGCAGCGATTCGGGCACGATCGCCACCCGGGCCAGATAGTAGGGCTGGAGATTGGTCGGGTCTTGCAGGCGGTCGACCGACACCGCGCGCACCGTTCCCTTGATGCGCGGTAGGTTGCGGCCCTTGTAGGCCGACAGTTGCACCTGCACCGGGAGCCCGGCCCGTATCTCGTCGATGTCGACACGGGCCACCCGGGCATCGAGCAGCAACTCGGTGCCCTTCGGGACGATATCGAGCAGCGGCTCACCGGCCACCAACACGCCGCCGGCGGTCGTGACCTGGAGATGGACCACCGTGCCCGTCACCGGTGCCGTGATCATGGTCCGACTCAGGCGGTCTGCGGTGGCGCGCAGGCGCTCGTGGATCG
>JAPJRA010000275.1 GCA_030824835.1 Geminicoccaceae bacterium
GCACCTCGTCGCCAGCCTTGGCCTGGAAGCGGACATAGCGGTTGCCGCTCTCCGGCATCAGGTAGGTCTCGAGCGGCACATCGGGAGTGACGACCAGGGACTCGCGCAGGAGCTTCTGCCGCGGCAGCTCCGCGGGCTGGATGTTCAAGACGAACGAGGCCGCGTCCTCGACCTTGTAGCCGAGCTTGCAGCCGACGATGAATTTCATGGTGGTATCCGTGAGGGGTTGGTGCCGACGCTGAAAGAACTGGGCCGCGGCGGCGGCCCGTCAAGCATCGCCCCTCAACCGGGGCCCGAGTGTGGCTCCGGGGTCCGCCGACCGGCCGCTCAGGCCGCCAGCAGCTGGGGCCCCTGGGCGGCTGCCGCCAGCACGGCCCGCTGCACGCGCTCGAAGGCGCGGACCTCGATCTGCCGGATGCGCTCGCGCGACACGCCGTAGACCTGGGCCAGGTCCTCGAGGGTGGACGGCTCGTCCTTGAGCTTGCGCTCGGTCAGGATGTGACGCTCGCGCGGGGTCAGCACGTCCATGGCACTGCCCAGCAGGTCACGGCGCCAGCTCTGCTCGCTGGCCTCCAGCGTGCGCCCCTCCTGGTCCTGGCCCTCGTCGACCAGGAGATCGCCCCACTCGTGGTCGCCATCCTCGCCGACGCGCATGTTGAGCGAGGCGTCGCCGCCGGACAGGCGCCGGTTCATGTCGATCACCTCGCCGTCGGTGACCGCGAGATCATAGGCGATGCTGGCCACGGCCTCCGGCGGCAGGTCGCCGCTGCCGGTCTCGCCGAGGCGGCTCTTGGCGCGCCGCAGGTTGAAGAACAGCTTCTTCTGGGCGGCGGTGGTGCCCAGCTTCACCATCGACCAGTTGTGCAGGATATGTTCCTGGATCGCGGCGCGGATCCACCACATGGCGTAGGTGGCGAAGCGGAAACCGCGCTCCGGATCGAACTTGGCCAGGGCCTGCACGAGGCCCAGATTGCCCTCGGCGATCAGCTCCGAGATCGGGAAATTGTAGCCGCGATAGCCACGGGCGAGCTTGACGACCAGCCGCAGATGGCTGCCCACTAGCTGCCGTGCGGCATCCGGGTCGCGCCGGTCGCGCCAGAGCCTCGCCAGTTCCAACTCATGCTCGGGATCGAGCATGGGCTGCTGCCGGGCCTGGTCCAGATAGCGCCCGAGATCGTCCTCGATGCGCGCAGATACGACGTTGGCCTGCATGTGCTTCCACTTTTGAGCCCTAAGAACCTTCCCACGGATCGGCGCGGGCTCCTGCCGACCACGGCAGACAAGTTCACCTCCAACCCGGGGCCTGCTGGCCCAAGGCTCAAGGCGGCGAGCTATCTGCTGGGGACAACGTTGGATATGGGGGCTGTGCCGCCAACCACAAGGTGCGGCCGGCGCAGCACACGCCGCCGTGTTCTCGCGGGGAGCCTTTCAACAACCCGGCGGTTGTGACGAGAAGCATACCCGGGGAGGCAAACTCTTGCGGCCGTACATCGTTCCGGCCCTGCTCGCCTGCTGTTTCTTGAGCCTCGGTGCCCGCGCATCCGAGCCGTCGTCGGGCTGTGGCCGACCACCCCCGTCGGTACCCCCGGCGCAGTTCGAGGTGGCGGGGCAGCAGGCCGGGGCAATCGTGGTTCCACCGCCCGGCTACCGCGCCAGCCGCGCCTATCCGCTCGTCTTCGCTTTTCATGGCCGCACCAACAGTGCGGCCCAGGTGCGCGACTATTTCGGGCTGGAGGTGGCGGCCCTGCCGGCCATCCTGGTCTATCCGGCCGGTCGCCGGGAGGCGAGCGGGCGGTTCACCTGGGCGGACCCCGGGATCGCCCTGTTCGACACCCTGCTGGAACGGCTGGCCGCGCGCTACTGCGTCGACCGAGCGGCCGTGTTCGTGGTCGGCCACTCGCTGGGGGCCAGCTTCGCCAACAGCCTGGCCTGTGCCCGTGCCGACCGTATCCGCGGCGTGGCCTCGGTCGCCGGCGGCATCGACGGTGGCCGCTGCGCCGGGACGGTGGCGGCCATGCTGCTGCACAACCCGCTCGACGAAGCGGTGCCCGTGACCGAAGGGCTGCGGGCGCGCGCGGCGCTCCTGGGCCACCATCCGGCCGTCGGGCCGCCGCTCGCGCTGGAGGGCGGCTTCGCCTGCGCCCAGGACCGTGCCGGCGCCGACCCTCTGCTGTGGTGCCTGCATCACGAGAGCCGGAACCGCCGCGGGCGCTTCTACCCGCATCAATGGCCGGCCGACGCCGGGGCCACGATCATGGCGTTCTTTGCCGATCTGCCGCGGCCTTGACCGTGACGTCCACGTGCAGCCCCTGCGTGTCGTCCGCCTTGCCGACATAGCCGCCGGCGATGGGAAGGGCCTGCTCGGCGGTCCGGGTCACGCCGACGCGGACCAAGTTGGTCCCGGCGATCAGGCCATTGGTCGGGTCGTACTCGACCCACCCGGCCCCTGGGAGGTAGACGCTGCACCAAGCATGGGTGCTGCCGCCACCCTGGTTGGAGCTGAAGCTGTCGTCGTAGAGGTAGCCGGTGACGAAGCGGGTGGCGAGGCCCAGGCAGCGCAGCGCCTCCATCATTAGGACGGCGAAGTCGCGGCAGGTGCCGGAGCCAAGGGCCAGGGTCGTGGCCGCGGTCTGGGTGCCTTCCTCCGGCCGCGCCCCGTAGCGGAACTCGGCCTTGATCGCGTGCGTCATGGCCTCCAGCAGCTCCAAGGTCCGGATCTGGCGCCGCCCACTGACGAAGTGCCGTGCCCATGCGTCCACGACGCGGTCCGGATCGGGCAGCTGGCGCTCCGTCAGGCGGGCCACGTCCGGCACCTCCTGGATGGCATAGGAGAACGGGAACCGCTCGACCGCCGGGTCCAAGGTCGCCGCCGGCAGGACCGGGCAGTCGGGATAGTGGGTGAGATCGAGGGTCGAGACGATGCGCAGATGCTCGGTGCGCAGGTCGTCCGGCCATTCGAGAAAGCAGATCGAGTTGCCGAAGACGTCGTGCGCCCAGCGCGTGGTCGACGGCGCCGGGTCCACCGTCAGGGTCGCATCGTGCAGGCGCAGATCGTGGCTGTCGCGCGGCCGCAGCATCATCCGATGACGCAGCAGGCCGACCGGATTGCGATAGCGGTATTCGGTGGTGTGGACGATGTCGATGCGTGCCATCCGGCCCCCCTTTGTTGAGGGATTCCTAGCAGCCGGCCGATGCCGCCCCAACCTCGGTGACGTCGAATCGATGCTTCGGCGGGTTACGTTTCGGCAAGGCCAGGGACACAAATTACATGGCGGGGATGGGAAAGTGACAAAGCGCACTCCTGGCGGTGCCGCGACTATGCACGTTCGGCAGCCATGGCCGCCGGGCGGCGGCGGGTGCGGACGGAGAGCATGGACCGGCTCGGGGCTTCGCTGGCGATGTTGGCCGGGATCGCGGCCGCTGGCCTGCAGGCCCTGGGTTTCGTGCTGATTGCCGTGGCTGTGGTGCGGGGATCCGTCCGGCCCAATCGCTACAGCTGGCTCATCTGGAGCGTGGTCGCTGCCCTGGCCGGCGCCGCCGCCGTGCTCAGCGTCGAGGCGCCGCAATGGGTCTGGAGCTGGGAGGGCTTCGGCCACTGGGGTGGTGCGGTCTACGTGGCGCTGGTCAATCTCGCGATTGTCAGCAGCATCGGGCTGGCCCGACTGGGGCGTCGGCTTGCCGCCAGCGTCGGCCGCGCGTAATTCGCCACTGCCCGAGATCAATCCGGGTTAGTATCCCGGGACATTGACGCCGTAGATGACCGGTCGGCGTCCGCATTGAAGGATGAGTGGATGGCCGGCATCTTGCCGCGCGCGATCGTCGGCACATTGCGGCGCACCTTCTGCGCGGCCCTTATCCTCTTCAGCCTCGTCGGGTACGGCCTGCCGGCCGCGGCGGACACCGCATGGCCGCCGCCGTCCGACGGTATCCTGGTCAATGACCCGAGCGTGCTCTGGGGCAGGCTGCCCAACGGCCTGCGCTACGCCATCATGCCGAACCAGACGCCGCCCGGTCGGGTCAGCCTGCGGCTGCTGGTCGAGGCCGGCTCGCTGATGGAGGACGAGCAGCAGCGCGGCCTCGCCCATTTCCTCGAGCACATGGCGTTCAAGGGCTCGACCAACCTGCCGCCGGGCGAGCTGATCGGCTACCTGCAGCGCGCCGGCCTCGCCTTCGGCCCCGACACCAACGCGCAGACCGGCTTCGATTCCACCATCTACCAGCTCGACCTGCCGCGCAACGACGCGGCGCTGGTCGACGAGGGCCTGGGCATCCTCAGCGAGTTCGACGGGCGCCTGCTGCTGGCCAGCGACCAAATCGAGTCCGAGCGCGGCGTCATCCTGAGCGAGAAGCGGGTGCGCGACACGCCGGACTCGCGTGCCTTCGAGGCCATGCTCGACTTCCTGCTGCCGGGCACGCGCTATGCCGAGCGCGAGCCGATCGGGCTCGAGGAGGTGATCCGCACGGCGCCCCGGGAGCGCTTCGCAGAGTTCTACCACGACTGGTACACACCGGCCCGCAGCGTCGTGGTCGTCGCTGGCGACATCGAGCCGGTGGCCGTGGCCAAGCTGATCGAGACCCATTTCGGCGCGTTCAAGCAGCCTGCCGACGCGCCACAGGGTCCCCAGTTCAAGCCGGTTCCCGAGCGGGGCCTCGACGCGCTCCTGGTGAGCGATCCCGGCCTGCGGACCAGCGTCTCGCTGAACACGGTGCTGCCCCACGACGACCGCCCGGACAGTCTGGCCAAGGAGCGCGACCAGCTGCTGCAGATCCTGGCGGGCGCCATGATCGGCCGGCGCCTGGACAGTATCGCCCTCAGCCCCGGAGCGCCGTTCGCCAGGGGCAGCGCCAGCATCAGCGATCTGCCGCCGGCGGCGCAGATCGCCTCGGTGCAGCTGGTGACGACGCCGGAGACCTGGAAGGCCGCCCTAGCCGCGGGCGAGCAGGAGCTGCGTCGCGCGCTGCAGTACGGCTTCGGCGAGGCCGAGCTGGCCGAGCAGCTGGCCATCTTCCGCAGCGGCTACACCTCGGCGGCGGCCAGCGCCTCGACCCGTGAATCGCCGGCCCTGGCCGGGCAGCTGGTCGACGCCATCGCCGACGATGGCGTCTTCACCTCGCCCGCCAACGATCTGGCGGTCTTCGACCGGCTGACCGACGGCCTGACCGCGGGTGACGTCGACGCGGCGCTGCGTGCCATCTGGGCCGGGCGCGAGCCGCAGATCGTGCTGTCCGGGCCCATGCAGCTGGCGGACGGCAAGGCCGAGATCCTGGCGGCCTACCGGGCCAGCACCGCCACCCCGGTGGCCCCGCCCGCGGCCGTCAAGACGCAGGCCTTCGCCTACAGCGATTTCGGGCAGCCCTCCGGCATCGATTCGACGGAGGAGCTGGCCGATCTGGGCATCACCCGGGTGACGTTCGGCAACGGCGTGGTGCTCGACCTGAAGCGCACCACGCTGGAAGCCGATACCGCGCATGTCGCGGTGCGCTTCGGCAATGGCCGGATCGGCCTGCCGCCCGACCAGCCGGGGCTCGATCTGCTGGCGGCGCAGGGCTTCGTCGACGGCGGGCTCGGCCGTCACAGCATCGAGGAGATCACGCGCATCTTCGCGTCGCGGCACGTCGACATCGATCTGGTGATCGGCGAGGGCGGCGTGAACCTGGTCGGGCAGACCACGCCCGCGGACCTGCCGCTGCAGCTGGATCTGCTCGCGGCCTATGTCACCGATCCGGCCTATCGGCCCGAGGCGCTGGAGCGCTTCCGCGCCCGCCTGGGCTCGCTCTATGCCCGGATGGCCGCCGTCCCGGAC
>JAPJRA010000276.1 GCA_030824835.1 Geminicoccaceae bacterium
AGGCAGCACGCCTTGGCGGTGGAAGCGGAATGCTGCGGCGCGTACCAGTCGTCGGTCCATTCCCAAACATTGCCGATCATGTCGACCAGGCCGTAGCCATTGGCGGGATAGGTCCCGACCGGCGAGGTGCCGGCATAACCGTCCTCGGTCAGGTTCTCCTCGGGAAACCGGCCCTGCCACGTGTTGGCGCGGTGCACACCGCCGGGCACGAGTTCCTCGCCCCAGGCAAAATCGGCCCCGTCGAGCCCGCCGCGGGCGGCGAACTCCCATTCCGCCTCGCTCGGCAGGTCCTTGCCGCACCAGCGGGCGAAAGCGCGCGCGTCGGCGTGGCAGACATGGACCACCGGATGGTCCATCAGGGCATCGATGGAACTGCCCGGACCCTGCGGGTGACGCCAGTCGGCGCCCGGCGTGAAGCGCCACCAGCGCGTCCAGTCCGCGCGTGCGCCCGGCCCGCTCGGCGCGCGGAACACCAGCGAGCCCGGCACCAGGAGGCGCGGATCCGCGTCGGGATAATCCTCCGGCCGCGGCGCCTGCTCGGCCAGGGTCACATGGCCGGTAGCCTCGGCGAACCGGGCGAATGCACGATTTGTGACGGGCGTGAGGTCGATAAAAAAGCCGTCAACCGCGACAGGGTGGGCGGGCGCCTCCTCAGGATAATGCCGGTCCGAGCCCATGCGGAAAGTGCCTCCGGCGATCCACGCCATGCCGGTCTCCGCCAACAGGCCGGGGCCAGCCCCGCTTCGGATCGTCGGGGTCCCCCGCATCGCCGCCATGCCCCCGCCTGCGCGCTGCGGCCATGATAAAGCGTCGCCCGCCGGTCGCGCACGCCGCGCCGACTTAACCCGAAACCTCCATCCGGCTCAATTGCCATTTCCCGCCACGGCGACTCTCCGCTAGCCGTCGTTGGGTGCAGTCCGAGGCAGTGACCAGCATCGGCACCGGGCCGACGGCTCCGATGCCACCCGAATGCCGGACGAGCCTGAGCCGAGTTGGCCTGTTCTGGAGTGCTTTCATCCTGACGCGGCCGCTCGGCGCGGCGGTCGGGGACCTTCTGGACAAGTCGCCCGCCCTGGCCTCGGCCATTTTGGCGCTCATGTGGGAGTTGCCGCAGCGGGCGGGCAGCCATCCCCGGCAGCTGGCGACGGCGGACTGACGGCACAGCCACGGCAGCCAGTCGGGTGGCGCGCCGCCGGGTCGAGCCCGCGTCTCAGTCCGCCGGGGTCAGGTCCTGATCGAGCAGGTCGATGCCCTTGCCACCGACCCCGGCCTCGGAACGAATGGTCTGCTCGATCTCGCCCATCATCTCCGGGTGGTCGCGCAGGTACTGCTTGGCGTTCTCGCGGCCCTGGCCGATGCGCTGCGACTTGTAGGAGAACCAGGAGCCGGACTTCTCGACCACGCCGGCCTTCACGCCGAGGTCGATCAGCTCGCCGGTCTTGGAGATGCCCTCGCCGTACATGATGTCGAACTCGACCACGCGGAACGGCGGCGAGACCTTGTTCTTGACCACCTTGACCCGGGTCTGGTTGCCCACCGTCTCCTCGCGGTCCTTGACCGCGCCGATGCGGCGGACGTCGAGACGGACCGAGGCGTAGAACTTGAGCGCGTTGCCGCCGGTCGTGGTCTCCGGGCTGCCGAACATCACGCCGATCTTCGAGCGGATCTGGTTGGTGAAGATCAGCATGCACTTGGAACGGCTGATGGAGGCGGTGAGCTTCCGGAGCGCCTGGCTCATCAGCCGCGCCTGCAGGCCCACATGGGTGTCGCCCATCTCGCCCTCGAGCTCGGCCTTGGGCACCAGGGCCGCCACCGAATCGACGACGATGACGTCGATCGCACCCGAGCGCACCAGCGTGTCGGCGATCTCCAGCGCCTGCTCGCCGGTGTCGGGCTGGCTGATCAGGAGATCGTCCAGCTTCACGCCCAGCTTCTTGGCGTAGGACGGGTCGAGCGCGTGCTCGGCGTCGATGAAGGCGGCGTTGCCACCGACTTTCTGCGCTTCGGCGATGACGTGCAGCGTGAGCGTGGTCTTGCCCGAGCTCTCCGGCCCGTAGATCTCGACGACGCGGCCGCGCGGCAGGCCGCCGACGCCGAGTGCGATGTCCAGGCCCAGGGAGCCGGTGGAGACGGTCTCGATCTCCTGCGCCTGCTCGGCCGCACCGAGGCGCATCACGGAACCCTTGCCGAACGCCCGCTCGATCTGCGAGATCGCGGCATCCAGCGCCCGGGTCCGGTCGTCGCCGGCACGCCGGCTGATCACGGTATCGGCCAAGTCACGTTCTCCACGAATGGGAATGAGTGTTATATCGGTTGCCCGCCAAGGCGGGAAGCATTGCGTGTCGCGAACGCCACGGCGGCTAGCCGGCAGGGATACGCCGCGGCAGCAGGACCAGACTCATCGCCGTCAGGACCAGCGCCAGGGCCACGATCTCGGGCCAGCCCGCGGGCTCACCGAGCAGCCAGGCGGAACTCAGCAGACCCACGACCGGGATCGCCAGCGTGCTGATCGCGGCGGCACCGGCCGGCAGCATGGTCACCACCTTGTTGTGGGCGGCGAAGCAGAAGATCAGGGCGACGGTCGAGGCATAGCCGGTAGCCAGAATGCCGGTCCAGGTCAGGCGGGAGAGGTCGGGATGGGGCTCGATCACCAGCCAGGCCAGGACGATGGGGATACCACCCAGCAGCAACTGCCAAGCACTTAGGGCGAAAATGCCGATCGGCCAGGTCTGACGCTTCATGGTGACGATGCCGGCGGCCCAGCAGATGGCGGCGCCGATCATCAGCAGCGGCCCCAGCGGATGGCCGCCGAGCCCGGCCAGATCGGGGCCGATCAGCAGGGCGATGCCCAGCATGCCCAGTGCCAGGGCCGCCACCCGCCGCCGCTCGAGCCGCTCGCCCAGGAACAAGGCGCCCAGCAGCACGGCCCAGACCGGCATGGTGAAGGCGACGATGGCACCCCGCCCGCCGCCCATGTGCAGCAGGCTGAACGCCGACAGCATGTGCCAGCCGGTGACGTTGAGCACGGCGACGGCGAGCAATGGCCCCCACAGGCGCCGCGGCGGCACCAGCCGTTCGCCGGTCGCGGCGGCGAGTGCCATCAGCCCCACGCCACTGATCACCACACAGGCGACCCGGAAGGTCCACGGCGACAGCTCGCCCACGGCCAGCTTCATCACTGGCCAGTTCAGTCCCCAGAGCACGCTGATGGCGGCGATCAGCACCAGCGCGGAGCGCGGGACGCTATGGCGGCCCGCGTCAGAAATCAGTGCAGCGACCGCCCTTCTCCCAGTCGCCGAATCGAGTCGGCTCGGGACCGCGTGGGCCGCCTACCTCCCCTGGCGGCTGCTGCGGCACGTGGACCGGCGGCGGCTGGCTGGTCTCACGCCGCTCCGGGGCTGCCGGTGCCTCGGCTTCGCTCACTCGGCCATGACCTGCTTGCGCGATTCGGCCTCCAACGCCTGCAGCTGCTTGGTCAGCGCATGGTCGCTGACGCTCTTGCCGGCCTTGGCGAGATCGTCCTTGACCTTGGCCAGCATATCGCTGTCCCCGGGCAGCTCGAAATCGGCCATGACGACGTCCTTTGCGTAGGCCGTGGCCGCGTCCCCGACGAGGCCCAGATGATCCTGCGCCACCCACAGCCCGAACAGCTTGTTGCGCCGGTTGCGGATCTTGAAGCCAAGCTCCAGGTCATGCTTGAACTTGGTCTCTTCGCCCCGCTCGCGGTCGTCGAACGTGGTCATGCGCCTTCCTCTTTGCTTGGCTGCCGTAGGCCCCCCTATATAGGGTATCCAGCGGGCGCGCGCCAACCCAACCGGGCGCGCCGCACGGCCGCACGGCGGAGACCGCACGATGTGCACCCTCGTCCTTCTCCGCCAGCCCGCGGCGGCCTGGCCGCTCCTGCTCGGGGCCAACCGCGACGAGCTGCGCGGCCGTCCCGCCCGCGCCCCCGCCCGCCATTGGCCGGACCGGCCGCATGTCCGCGGCGGGCTCGACGTGCTGGCGGGCGGCAGCTGGCTCGGCCTCAACGATGACGGCGTCGTGGCCGCCGTGCTCAATCGCTACGGCACGCTGGGCCCGCAGCAGGGCAAGCGCAGCCGCGGCGAGCTGGTGCTCGAGGCGCTGGACCATGCGGAGGCGAAGCAGGCCGCGGACGCGTTGCGGGCGCTCGACCCCGACGCCTGGCGGCCGTTCAACCTGATCGTCGCCGATGCCCAGGAGGCCTTCTGGGTGCGCCATGCCGGCGACGGCCGGATCCGGGTGCAGCCGATCGCGGAAGGCGTGCACATGATCGAGGCGGGCGAGCTGGACGATCCGGCGTCCGCGCGCATCGCCCGCTTCCTGCCGCAGTTCCGCTTCGTGCCTGCGCCGGACCCGGAGAGCGAGGATTGGTCGACGTGGGAGGCCCTGCTGGCGGAGCGAAATTCCCGCACCGGCTCGCCGCGCGACGCCATGAGCATCGTCACCGACGGTGAGTACGGCACCGTCAGCAGCACCCTGGTAGCGCTGCCGCGGCACGCGAACGAGTGGCCGGTCTACCGTCATGCGGAGGGCCGCCCCGGCGAGACGCCATTCGCGCCGGTGCCGCACTAGCGGGATCGCGGCGTCAGGATGGCCAGGCGATGCCGGACGCATGCCGCGACGCGCCGGTGAGCGGCCGCGGATCGATCCAGACCAAAGGCTCGAGGTCGATGGCCTCGCCGGCTTCGTCCAGGACCGTGCCGCAGATCAGCAGGTCGCAGCTGGATTCCTCCACGACGATGGGGCCGAGGCCACGCGACGCCGCCAGCAGGCTGGCCAGGGAACGACCCACGGCCAGGGCCTCCGTCCGGGTCCCGTGGCTGCTCACGGTCAGACCAAAGTGATCGACAACCTCGAACATGGCGGCCTCGGCTTTGACTATGGCGCCGCGCTGGTACCGCAATGCAGCTATCGTTTTGTGATGGTTCCGGCGAGGTAGGCGAGCCTTCGGGTCAGAGGCGCCCACGCCAGCGCATGACCAGGACCAGGAGCGCCGGCACCGCCACCATGGACAGCATCACCCACCAGAACGAGGTCGGGTTCTCCAGGCCCGGGAGACCTGCCACGTTCATGCCGAACACGCCGGTGATCAGCGTCATCGGCAGGAAGATCACCGTCACTACCGACAGGATGTAGAGATTGCGGTTGGTCTCCTCGCCCAGCTGCGCCGCCACCTCCGCCTCCAGCGCCGCCTCGCGCTGCTCGATGGCGTTCAGCTCGTCCACCAGCGTCTCCATCAGATCCAGCATGTCGAGCAGCTCGTAGCGCTCGTCCTCGTCGAGCCAGGTCGGCAGCCTGGCGCGCAGCCGGTCGATCGCCCGCGGCCGCAGCGCCACCTGCCGGCGCAGCCGGGCGGCCCGGCGACGGGCCTTGCCCAGTCGCTGCCGGGCCGGCGCCACCCGCCCCGCCAGCACCTCGTCCTCGGTCCGGTCGGTATCGCGCGCGAGTTCCCGGGCACGCGCGGCGACGGCGTCGGCCGCGTGCTGCAGCAGGCCCACCACGAGCGCCGCGGCACTCTTGACCCGCATCCCGTCCCGCACCAGCCGGGCGAGCTTGGAGGCACAATTGACGGGGCGCCGGCGGGTGCTGATCAGGAACCGGCGGCCGGCGAAGAAGCGCAACGTGGCCAGCCGCCAGGGATCCGGATCGGCCCCGGCGGCGACGTCGCCGATCACGCCGAGGATGGAATCGCCGATCGGCTCCAGCCTGGTGCGCTCGTCGATCTCCAGCAGGTCCTGGCGGATCGGCTCCGGCAGC
>JAPJRA010000277.1 GCA_030824835.1 Geminicoccaceae bacterium
TTGCCGCTGCCGAGTAACCCGGTCAGCACGTTGGCGGTGACGCTGCGCCACTCGCGGATCATCGTGCCAGCCGCTCCACCTGCTCGATCACGGCAGGGTCAAGCGGATCGATGGCCCTGCCGGCCAGCTTCTCGGCCGCCGGCCACAGTGCCCCCAGATGGCCTACGACCACGCTCTGTCCGGTCGGGCCGCTAAGGGTCAGTCGACCCTGACTTTCCGTGCAGTTTACGCCGAACAGCTCCAGCACCGCATTGGCGACCTCAAGTCGGTAGCGCCCCCCGACAGCCCGATCCGAGCTCGAAGCTCCGGACTGCTCGGTCCAGTGGCCGGCGTCGCCGAACATGCTGCACAGCCCGCACATCGGAGCCCTCTCCGTCACGCACCCACATCGGTGGGTGCAACACGCTTTGGGAAATATAGCCACACGGGGCATCCGAGCTACTATGCAGCGCATGCCCCGCCCAACCATCGACGCGCACCTCGCCGCCGTTCTCGTCGCCGATGCGATTGCCGGGAAGTCGCCTGCGGGGCTGCTGGAGGGCCTGTGCGGCGCCTTGATCTCGGCTGGCGTGCCGCTGGTCCGCGCCACGGTGGGTGCGCTGCTGGTCCATCCGCTGCTCGATGCGACGCTGGTCATCTGGCGGGCGGATCGGGGAGCGTATCTCGACGATACCGCCCGCCCTGCCGTCCGCGGCAACGAGGCTTGGCGGCACAGCCCGTTCCATCGCCTGCAGCTCGACGAAGCCAATGTGCTGCGCTGCCGGCTGGAGCGAGGCGAGGGGGTGCAGACCCATGTTGTGCTCGCCGGGTTCGCGGCGGAAGGCGCCACGGACTATCTGGCGCTGCGCACCCAGCTCGCGGCCGGTGTCACGCTGGGCGAGGGGACCAGTATCTACTCGTCCTGGATCACCCATCGTCCGGGCGGCTTCAGCGACGCCGACGTCGAGATTTTGCAGGGCATCCAGCCGCTGCTGGCCGTGCTCGTCGCCGCCGCTCTTGGCACCGCCACGGCAGGGACGCTGCTCGCCACCTATCTCGGTGCCGATGCGGCTAGCCGCGTCCTCGGCGGCGACATCGAGCGCGGCCGGGTCGAGATGATCCAGGCGGTGATCTGGTACAGCGACCTTGCCGGCTTCACCCGTCTCGTGGACAGGGTCTCCGGTGCCGGCATGCTGCAGATGTACCGGGGCCATGCCGAGGTCCTGGGCCTGCTCAACGACTATGCCGAGAACCTGGTCGACGCGATCGAGGGGCGTGGCGGCCAGGTGCTCAAGTTCATGGGCGACGGTATCCTCGCCATCTTCCAGGGCGAATCGGACGCGCAGGCATGCGAGGCGGCTCTCGTGGCGTGGATCGAGGCCAGCGCGCGCTGCCGCCAGCTCGGCCACCGTGCCGCCGAGACGCACCCCTACCTCGCCCTGCACGCGGGCGAGGTGCTCTATGGGAACATCGGCGGCCGAACGCGCCTCGACTTCACGGTGCTCGGCCCCGCGGTCAACGAGGCCGCCCGGATCGCGGCCATGTGCCGCTCGCTGGGCCGGGCCGTGGTCATGTCGGAGAGCTTTGCCGCACTTTGCCCGCCGCATCGGCAAGAGAGCCTGGTGGCCCTCGGCCGTCACACGCTGCGCGGCGTGGCACGCTCGCAGATGCTGTACGGGCTGGAGTCCGCGGGCGGAAGTTGACGAAGCGGGATCACTGGGGCACCGTTCGGCCGGCGTGGCCTACGCCCAACCTCCCAGGAGCGTCCCCGGCACGGTCTCCCACGGAGGCAAAGGGACTTCCGTCTCAGGTCGCTGTGCTGGTCCGAGCGTTTCGGATGTGGTTGCCGAGGAACACCGTCCGAGACGTGAGAGGCCATCACGATGACGGAAAACGGCAATCTCAAACGCCGCGTTCGGGCTCGCGCTGAGAGAACGGGTGAATCCTACACGGCGGCGCTCCGACACGTTCGCCGGAGCTCCCCGGACGGCTCGGTGCTCGACGCCGCAACGCTGCGGCTGGCCGTGGCGCAGACCACGCTCCGTGACGATCCTCGCAACGGTGCCGAGCTGCGCCTTGGCGGTGTGGAGATGCGACGCCTGATGCGCGCGGCGCGTCAGGCGGGAGCGAGGGTCGTGCATTTCCCCGAGGGTACGATCTGCTTCCCGAACAAGCGCATCCTGTCGGTGGACGGCCCCGAGCATGTCGGGCCCGCCGATTGGGACCGGTTCGCTTGGGACGTATTGCGCGAGGAACTGGAGGCCACGCGGGCGTTCGCGCGCGAACTCGGTCTATGGACGGTCTTCGGCTCGGTGCATCGCCTCACCGGGCCGCACCGGCCGCACAACAGCCTTTATGTCGTCTCCGATCGGGGGCAGCTGGTGACGCGCTACGACGAGCGCATGCTGTCGAACACCAAGATCTCCTTCATGTACACGCCGGGCTCGATCCCGGTGACGTTCATGGTCGACGGGTTTCGCTTCGGCTGCGCGCTGGGCATGGAGGCGCATTTTCCCGAAATCTTCCTCGAGTACGAGCGACTCGATGTCGACTGCGTGCTGTTCTCGACCTCCGGTGGCTCGCCCGTGGACGATCCGACCTTCGCCGCCGAGACGCAGGGGTATGCGGCCAGCAACAGGTACTGGTTCGGTTTCTCGCTGCTGGCACACCCTGGTCAGACGGTCCCATCGGGCATCGTGGCGCCCGGCGGTCGATGGGCCGGGCAATGCCCGGCCGACGGCATGCCCTCGATCGCCGTCGTCGACATGGACCACAATGCGGGCGACCTTGCGCGGCCGTGGCGGCGCAAAGCGAGGTCTGGTCTCTACGCGCCGCACTGCGTGGCGGACGACCGGCGAAGCCAGGACCGCAGCGCCTTTTGAACGTCGGGCGACCGTGGAGCGTCGTCCATCCGTTCAGGCGGGTGCGGCACTGGCGTCGGCGCCCGCCTTCACGACCTGGACGAGATTGTCCGAGTAGGTGCCGGCGCGGCCCATGGCGCAGTGCCGGTCGGAGCTGATCGCGTTGACCGAGGTGCCGGAGCTGGTCGAGCCCGGCCAGTGCCCGACATTGGCCATCACCAGACCCGGCATCAGATCCTCGCTGAGCTCGGCCGGGCCCTCGAACGAGCCGCGAGCGTTGAACACCCGGACCATGTGCCCGGGCTGGATCGCGCGCGCGGCGGCGTCGAGCGGGTGCAGGAAGACGATCTGCTCGCCCTGCCGCTGCATCTTCTGCGGCTCGTTGCCGTACTGCGTGTTCAAGAACGCGTGCGGCTTGGGCGAGACGATGCTCAGCGGATAGTCCAGGGCCAGCGTCGGGTTGGAGGCCGGCGATTCGAACGGGGGGATGTAGGCCGGCAGCGGATCGATCGGGTCGCCGGACTGCTCGCCCTCGTACATGGAGCGCCACACCGGGACGACGAAGTCCCCGGCCGCCGCCATGCTCGACTTGAACTCGCACTTGCCCGAGGCCGTCTTGAACCCGCCTTCGGCATGCGGCGCGCGCTCGCCCGGTGCGCCGACATTGAGCCGCATCCAGCCCTTCTCCTTGAGCAGGTCGAGCGTGATGCCCTGCAGCTGCGGCGCGCTCCAGTCGTAGAACTCAAGCAGCATCTCGTCGTCGGTCATGGTCCAGTAGTCGTCGTCGAAGCCCATGGTCCTGGCCAGCCGGCGGAACAGCTCGACGTTGGGGATGCACTCGCCCGGCGCCGGGATCGCCGGCTGGTTCAGCATCATGTAGAGATGGCCCCAGGTGACCATCAGGTCGTACTGCTCGCCCTGCATCGTGGCCGGAAGGATCAGGTCGGCATACTTCGCGGTGTCGGTGACGAACAGCTCGCTCACCACCGTGAACAGGTCCTCGCGCTGCAGGCCCTGGACGATCTTGCCTTGGGCGGGCGCCTGCGAGACCGGGTTCGAATTGTAGACAAAGAGCGACATGACCGGCGGGTCGAGCGCCATCTCGCCGGTGAGCGCCGCGCCCAGATCGAGCTCGTTGATCACCCGCGTGCCGGGCTTGATCCAGTCCGGTCGGCAGATGCGGTCGAAGCGGGTCGGGAACTCCCAGATCGGCATCTCGACCGTGCCGCCGCCGACATGCCGCCAAGCGCCGACCAAGGCCGGCAGGCAGGTGATCGCCCGGATCGCCTGACCGCCGCCGTGGCTGCGCTCGAGCGCCACGCCCTGACGGATGGCCGACGGCTGCGTCGTCGCGTACTCGCGCGCCAGTTTGCGGACATCCTCGGCCGGTATGCCGGTGATCTCGGCCACCCGCTCCGGCGGATACTCGGCGGCACGACCCTTCAGCTCCTCGAAGCCCGCCGTGTACTTCTCGACATAGTCTTGGTCGACCAGCCCCTCGGCGATGATCACGTTCATCATGCCCAGTGCCAGCGCCGCGTCCGTGCCCGGCCTGATCGCGATATGCCAGTCGGCGGCCTTGGCCGTGCGTGTGCGGACCGGGTCGATGACCACGACCTTGGCACCGTTTTTCTGCGCTTCCAGGATGAACGGCCAGGCGTGCAGGTTGGTGCTGATCATGTTCATGCCCCACACGACGATATACTTCGCGTAGGTCAGGCTCTCGACGTCCAGGCCGCCCGTGGGCCCCACGGTCATCAGCCAGGCGGTGGACGACCCGGATTCGCAGTAGGTCTTCTCGGCGACGCTGGAGCCCAGGCGGTTGAAGAACGCGTCGCCCGCCGTCAGCCCGTTCAGCGTCCCCTGATGCCCCAGATAGGCGTGCGGCATGATCGCCTGCGCGCCGTGCGTGGCGATGATCTCCTCCCAGCGGCTCTTGATCAGGCCCAGCGCCTCGTCCCAGGAGATCCGCTCGAACTTGCCGGCACCTTTGGGGCCGACGCGGCGCATCGGGTAGAGCACCCGCTCGGGATTGTAGTGATGCTGGGCGAAGTCCTTGAGCTTCACGCAAAGGCCACCGCGCGTCATCGGGTGATCGGGATCGCCGGTTACTTCGACGAGCCTGTCGCCGTCGACGTGATACAGGAAGGCGCAAGTATCAGGGCAGTCGTGAGGGCATGCTCCGCGCACGACCTTCAGGTCGGTAGGGACCTTCATCGAACTCTCCTCTGGGCTGGCAGCATGGAGGAAGCGGTACGTTGACCGTGCTAGTTAGAATGAATATCGATAAAAGCATCAGCCGGCAATAGGTCGTCCGTCCAAAAATATGAATAACCATGCTGCTCTCGAGCTGCATGCATAGATAAGCGTCAAGTTGCCTAATATTCCGTCACTGGGTGCCATTGGTGTGGGCTGGTCGAGCGGGCTGCGGCGCGGCGTGCGCGCCCGCGTCCCTTTGCCGGGAGGTAGCCGTGCGCTATGGACCCACCACGCCAATACGACGGAAAGACGGGAAATGGCGACCAACAGGCTGCATGCGACGCCCGCGACCCACAAAGGCAACGAGCGGGTCGCCGCCATTCTCGACGCCGCCAGGAACGTGCTGGTCGAGGAGGGCTTCGCCGCGCTGTCGTTTCGCGAGGTCGGCAAGCGGACCGGCATGACCGTGGGCAATGTCGGCTACTATTTCCCGAGCAAGGAGAGCCTTCTGGTTGCTCTGGCCGAGCACATCTTTGACCGCTGGGACGCGCGGTTCCGCCGGCACGTGCCCCCGGGTCTCGACGATGCCCATGCGATCTTCGCCCACTCGATCCGATTCATGATCGAGGAGAACAAGCGGCCGAAAACCAAATCGCTGCTGCTCGAGATGTGGGCGATGGCCAACCGGAGCCGATCGATCGCGCGGATGATGGACACGTTCTACGGC
>JAPJRA010000278.1:0-5531 GCA_030824835.1 Geminicoccaceae bacterium
GTGTGGCCCCGGCCATGCTCTGCCGCTGGACGTACGAGGGCGGTACCCGACCCGCATGCGTGGCCGTCACCTCGATGTAGTAGCCCAGCAGGTTGTTGTGCCGGATCTTTAAGGACGGGATGCCGGTATCACGCCGATAGCCTTCCTCGAGGGCGGCCACATGACGCCGGCTCTGGTCCCGCAGCTGGCGGGCCTCGTCCAGCTCGGTGTGCAGGCCGGCCCGGACGAAGCCGCCGTCGCGCGCCAGCAGCGGCACCTCGTCGGCAAGGCTCAGCCGCAGGCGCTCGGCCAGCGCTGCGAGCGTCGGCATGGCGCCGTGAATGACGCGCAGTGCCGGCTCGTCGCCGATCATGCCGCGCAGCCGCTCGGCCGTCTCCAGTCCCGTCGCTATCGCCAGCAGGTCGCGTGGGCCGCCGCGCCCCAGCGCCAGGCGTCCCAGCGCGCGGCCGAGATCCGGGCATCGGCGCAAGGTTTGACGCACCTCGTCGCGCCGGTCGGCGGCCTCGACAAAGCTCTCCACCTCGTCGAGCCGGGCACGGATCGCCTCGGGTCGGGTCAGCGGTGCCGCCAGCCGCTCCGCCAGCAGCCGCCCGCCGGCATTGCTCACCGTGCGGTCGATCGCGGCCAGCAGCGAGCCCTCCCGGCTGCCCGTCATGCTGGCATGCAGCTCAAGGCTGCGCCTGGTCGCCGGATCGACCAGCATCATGCTGTCGGGCTCGATCCGCCGCGGCCGGTCGAGGCGCGGCAGGAGGCCCTTTTGCGTCAGCTCCAGATAGCCCAGCAATGCCCCGGCGGCGGCGAGTTCGGCGCGGCCGAAGGCGCCGAGCCCGTCCAGCGTCGCGACCCCGAACACCGTGCACAGGCGCCGCTCGGCGGCGACGCTGTCGAAGCTCGCGTCGGCCAGGGGCGTGACCGTACCGCCTGCTTCCCGCCAGAGCTCCGCGTGCTCACCCGTCAGGCGCTGCGGCACGAGTACCTCGCCGGCAGCCAGTCGGGCCAATGCCGCCGCCAGCGCCGGCTTGGTCACCGGCTCGGTCAGGAAGGCCCCGGTCGAGATGTCGACCCGCGCCAGCCCGAGCTCTCCGCCGCCCGCCGCCACCGCCGCCAGCCAGTTGCTCTGGCGGGCATCGAGCAGGGCCTCCTCGGTCAGCGTGCCGGGGGTGACGATGCGGACCACGTCACGGCGCACCAATGTCTTGCCGCCGCGCCGCCGGGCCTCGGCCGGGTCCTCCATCTGCTCGCAGATCGCGACCTTGAAGCCCTTGCGGATCAGCCGATGCAGGTAAAGCTCGGCGCTGTGCACGGGCACCCCGCACATCGGGATGTCCTCGCCGGCATGACGGCCGCGCCGGGTCAGGGCGATGTCCAGCGCCGGTGCTGCCGCCACGGCGTCGTCGAAGAACAGCTCGTAGAAGTCGCCCATCCGGAAGAACAGCAGCGCCTCGGGGTGCGCCTGCTTCAGGGCCTGGAATTGCGCGATCATCGGGCTGGTACGGTGTGTCTCGGCGTCGCCCGTCAAATTGGTTTTATTGCCCATAAGTTGATTTATGCTACAATGCATAGCGCATTAGTTGTGAGATGCCAGGAGCATGGCGAAGCCGACGTGATCGAGCATGAGCTGAAGGTTCTCCGCTATCTGTGCGAGCTGGTCCCGGCGGAACGGGACCATGCCGCCGCCGTGGCCGTCGATCTCGCCGCATGCACCCGCTACCTGCCCTGGCATGATCGGGTGAGGGCGTTCGACCAGCTCTTCTGGGCCGAGGCCAAGCACCGGCTGTCGAACGAGGACGTGACCGCGATCGTCAACCGCCATACCGGCCCACTGACGGATACGGCGCAGGTCGCCGCCTACACGCGCTTTTGCGGGGCCACGGTCGCGGCGACCCTGCTGCTGCTCGACGAACCGTTGCAGGTCACCGATGAGGCAGCTGCCCTGGTCCATTATTTCTCC
Source organism: Geminicoccaceae bacterium (assembly GCA_030824835.1). Taxonomy (GTDB): domain Bacteria; phylum Pseudomonadota; class Alphaproteobacteria; order Geminicoccales; family Geminicoccaceae; genus Benzoatithermus. The sequence continues at coordinate 1,952 of JAPJRA010000278.1, forward strand.
CAGGAGGCAGCGCACCGGGAGGCGGCGCTCGACTGGATCGGCGCCGGCCATCATCTGGGCCTGGCGTCCCGGCTGCCGGACTGGCCCGGGTGCGCGTTCCTCCTGCTGATCCTGTCGCCGAGCGACAGCGCGGAAAGCTTCATCGCGCGCGACGCCTTTTGGGCTGCGATGCTCGGCCGGTCCTGAGGATCGTCAGCCACGCACCACCTCCCGCGCCGCCACCAGCCGGGCACAGGGCGCGAAGCCGCGGCGATGATGGCGGCTCAGCCCCAGCCGGTCGAGCGCCGCCAGATGGGCGGCCGTGCCGTAGCCGGCATTGCGCTCCCAGCCATAGCCGGGATAGCGCAAGGCCAGCTGCGCCATCAGCCGGTCGCGCAGCACCTTGGCCACGATCGAGGCGGCGCTGATCTCCGGCACGGTGGCATCGCCGCCGATCACGCAGCGCACCGGCAGGTCGATCGACGGCGCCCGGTTGCCGTCGACCAGCACCTCGGTCGGGCGCAGCGCCAGCCGCATGACCGCCCGCCGCATGGCGAGCATGGTGGCGCCCAGAATGTTCAGCCGCTCGATCTCCGCCACGGAGGCGGCAGCAACGGCCACCACCGCGTGCTGCCGGATCAGCAGGCTCAGCCGTCGCCGTTCCGCGGCCGGAAGCGCCTTGGAATCGGCTACGCCGACGAGCGGTCGTGGCAGGATCACCGCGGCCACCACCACCGGGCCGGCCAGCGGCCCGCGGCCGACCTCGTCGACGCCGGCGATCAGGGTGCCGGCCAACCTGGCGCCATGGCGATATGGCCAACCTGGGTGCCGGCATGATTGACCAGCGTCGGCCGGATGAACGGCGCCAGGGTCGCGCGTGCCGCGTCGTCCAGCGGCTGCAGCCGATCGAGCATGGCCAGAAGCACGGTCTCGGCCGCCCGCGTCGCGCCATCCTCGACCTTGATCGCCACGCCCAGGCCCAGCCCCTGCAATGCGGCGATGTAGACGCCTTCGGCCCCGGTCTTGGCGATGACGCCGGGCAGTGTCTGCATCACGATGGTGCAGCAGCGTGCCGTACCGGCGACGAGCTGGGGCTGGGCGCGCATGGCCGCGCCGATCCTGGTCAGCGCGGCGCCGCGACCGCCAGCTAGGCCCGACGGGTCCGCCAGTGTCGCTGCGGCCCTGGCGAGGGCGCTGAGGGGGAGCGGATGATTGGGCAGGCTGCAGCCGTCGATGCCGGGGGCCGGCAGCCGGTCGAGCCCCGCCAGTGCCGCGACCGCGGCGGCGCAGTCGACCTGCACGGGATGGTGCTCATGCTCGTAGCCCTGCGTGGGCAGGTGCCGATGCAGGGCTACCGCCAGCATGCCGGTATGCTTGCCGGAGCAATTGTTGTGCACCCGCCGCGGCGACAGCCCGGCGCGGGTCAGGGCCGCGGCGGCCGGCGGGTAGGTCGGCGCATGCGGTCCGCATGCGAGCGCCGTCTCGTCCAGGCCCAGGCGCGCGAGCCAGGCCTCGACCAGGGACACGTGCTGGGGCTCCCCGCCATGCGACGCGCAGGCCAGGGCCAGTTCGGCCTCGCTGACGCCGTATGCCTCGGCGGCGCCGCTCTCCACCAGCGGCAGGGCCAGGAACGGCTTGACGGCGGAGCGCGGATAGACGGGCTCGGCGATGTCGCCCACAGCCAGCGCCACCCGACCGCTCGCGTCCGCCACGCACACCCGCACCCGATGGCGGCTCTCGACACGGCCGTTGCGCCATACCTCCACCGCGATCGGTGTTCTGGCCATCGACTTTCCCCTTCGCCCGTGCCCGGGCATCAGCCACAAGCGCCATGCGGACGCAAGGGGGAGCGGGTTCGATGCAGGATATGGTTTGGGTCGGGCTCGCCGCCCTGTTCGGGCTGACCGCGGTGGCGGCAGGTGCGTTCGCCGCCCACGGCCTGCAGGCGCAGGGCGATGTCCGGGCGGCGGAGCTGGTGGAGACGGCATCGCGCTACCAGATGTGGCATGCCCTGGCGATGCTGGGCTACCTCGCCTACGGCCGCGGCAGCCATCTGCCCGTGTGGAGCTGGAGCGCCGGGATCGTCCTGTTCTCGTTCAGCCTGTACGCGCTGGCCCTGGGCGCGCCGAAGATGGTCGGCGTCATCACGCCGATCGGTGGCTCGGCGCTGCTCTTGGGCTGGGCGGCGCTGGCCTGGCAGGCTCTCAGGGGTGATCCTGGACCGCGGTGACCGGATCGCCCGCGGCCGGCTCGACCAGGCGATAGCGGCGCACCCCGTCGGCGGTGACCAGCTGCTCGACACTGCTCCGGCCGGTCTGGCTGCCGGTCGCCGTGACCGTGTCGTCGAACGGGTGGTCGGCCGCGGGGTCGACGTCCTGCCGTGGCTGCGGACCACCTGGCGGCCTCGCGGCCCAGGCCGCCATCACCATGGCCAGGTCGCGCTGCAGGCCGCCGACCGGCGCCGTCGGCAGCGCCGTGGCCAGCCAGGCCAATGACGGCTCCAGCCCACCGCTTTCCCATACCGCGACGTCGGTGGTGGTGACGATGTCGCCCCCCTGGCTCTCCAGCAGGCCCCGGTCCTTGGGCAGGCGGCCGACGGCGACCTTGAAGCGCCGCCGTTCATGCACCGTCTGCTCGAGCGGCCAGCTCAGCCCCTGCGCCCGCTCGATCAGGGTGGCGCGCAGCTGTCCGGCCCGCTCGGTCTCCACGGTGGTCAGCTGGTAGGTGTAGGGCTCCCAGACCGGCTCGACGAACGAGGATGGCATCGCCGCCATGGCCGCCCGCGCCTCGCCCTCGGCGCGCCCGCGCCAGATGGCGCCGATCCCGTTCAGCAGCCCGCCGGCGACCAGACCGATCAGGTCGATGGTCGGATCGCCCGTGGCGATGATGCCGTCGTCCTGGTCGTCGTCCAGCTCGCGTATCTTGCGGCGCAGAGCCGCGTGCTCCGGATTGGCGACCCGCTGGCTGCCACGCCGATAGGTCGAGCGGACGATCTCATGCGCCACAACCTTTCGGGGTTTCCAGCGCGTCGTGGACGTGCGCTCGACTAGCAGCAGGCATGGCGCGGCGGCCGGATCGCCCCCCGCGAGGGGGACCTCCGACGCGAGTCCGGTCTGGTCGGGTGGCACCAGCGCGCCACCATCGATCATGGCGACCGCGATGGGTGCCGCGGCCGGATCGAGGCGCCGCTGCGCCACTGGCGGCAGTGCCGTGGCCGCGGCGAGGATGGCCCTGCAGGTGTCGCCAGACGGCCAGGGAATCGCCACGGGCGCGGCCTCGGCCGGGACCGCCGCTGCTGGAACCGCTGCGACCGTCTGTGGAGACGCTGGTCGCTCCGCCGCCGCGCACGCCGCAAGCAGGCCCGTGACCGGCAGCAGACTCGTCCGACAACACATCGACCTGGCCTCAGTTGTCAATCATAAGTTGATTGTTATATTTTCAAACAACTCAAAAGGGAACTGCCTCGATATGCGATCGCCGGGTGTGTCTCCGCCATCGGTCACCGAGATGACACCGCCACCGTTGGGAGCAGGGGCAAGCTCAAGCGAGGAAGCTGGCGAAACGGCCGTCGCAGGTTGGCCTTCTTGAAGCGGCTGCGTAG
>JAPJRA010000278.1:5541-5758 GCA_030824835.1 Geminicoccaceae bacterium
CTGCGTAGCGCGATGGGCAGGCTTTGGCGGCGGCGGGCCGAGGTGCGGCTGGTCTTGACCAGCAGCACGCTCGCGGCCTCGTAGGGCAGGGAGCGGACGGTGCGGTCGCCGCATTGGGCGATGTTCCCGGATCGGGTCATCTCGCCCGAGGCGTAGCGCCGGGGCGTCAGGCCGAACGAGGCGCCGACGTCGCGCGAGCGGGTGAGCCGTGCTTGGC
>JAPJRA010000279.1 GCA_030824835.1 Geminicoccaceae bacterium
CCATCAGCCGCCGGTGAGCTTCTCTTTGAGGTCGAGCCCGTGCCCGTGATTGACGAACTTGGTCACGAAGCCCGACTGGTAAGGCATGTCCGCCGGATAGACGCCCCAGATCACCGCCTTGGTGAAGAAGCTTTCCAGGCGTGCGCTGGTCATGGCGCCGATGCCCATGGTGGTGGCATCGCCGGAATCGACGATTCCGTATTTCTTCAACGCCTCGATGGAGAAGGCGATCTGGTCATCGCTGATGTCCGGATTGTCGGCCTTGATCAGTGCGTTGGCTTTGGTGTTGTCGCCATAGAGATAATTGTACCAGCCCTCGATCGACGCATCCACGAACCGCTGCACCAGATCGGGGTTCTCGTCGACAAGCTTCTGGGATGTCTCGATCGTGGTGGAATAGGTGTCGTAGCCATAGTCGGCCATCATCAGGACCACCGGATCAAATCCGCCCTGCTGGCGAATGGCATAGGGCTCCGAGGTGACGTAGCCCTGCTGAACCGAGTTGGTGTCGGCGAGGAACGGCGCCGGGTTGAAGGTGTACGGCCTGACCTGGTCGTCGTTCAGGCCATAGACCTGCTTCAGCCACAGCCAGTAGGTCTGCAGCCCGTCGCTGGAGATGAACAGCGTCCGATCCTCCAGATCGGCCATCTCGCTGATCCCCGCATCCGGGTGGGCCAGGAGGACCTGCGGCTCCTTCTGAAAGATGGCGGCGATCGTCACCATCGGGATGTTGCTCTGGGTATAGTTGAACTGCCCGAACAGGCTGCCGCCCATGTTGAAGTCGATCTTGCCCGCGGCCAGCAGCTGAGCATGGTTGACCTGAGGTCCGCCCTGCCGGATCGTGACATCGAGACCGTGCTTGGCGTAGGTACCGTCGGCGACGGCCTGATAGTAGCCGCCATGCTCCGCCTGAGCCTTCCAGTTCGTGCCAAACGTCACCTTGTCGAGCGCCAGCGCCGGACCGCCCAGCGTGATGGCCACCATCCCGAATGCCGCCGCCGTTAGCCCGGCGAGCACTCCTGAGAACCCACCCATGCCATGCTCTCCGTGCCTGCGGTTACGCTCCGTGCCGGTCCGGATGCTGTGCGCTGTCGGACACGGTGCGGTCAACGTATCACCGCCATTGGATGAAGGCGAACCTGCTGTTTCGCCGGACGAGGACCTGAAAACGGCCTTGCGAGGTGCGGCGGATCAGGTCGATCGAAGGCTCACCAGCGCGTCTTGCGCCGGAACAGCAGCAGTCGTTCGCTCAGCTGACGCAGCGCCGTCTTCTGCGTGACCATCGTCATCGCACCCGGTGTATGGCCGAGCAACCGGGACACAGCCCAACCCATAGGGCCGATGAGCTGCATGAGCAGGGGCGACCGCTGCTGCAACAGCATTCTGCGGGCCAGGAGCTTGTTCATATGCCCGCTGATCGCCGGACGTGCCCAGGCCGTGGGCAGGCATTGCTTCGCCAGCGTGACGCTGACGTCCCAGGCTCGGGCCTGGCCCACGCTCGCGAACCGTTCCCGAGCCTGATCGACATCGACCTGCGGCGCGCAACGTGTGAGCAACGCCTGCTCCACCAGGTCACGCAGCAGGAACCGGCCACTGGACAGAAATTCATGCTGCAGCATGCCATGGGCAACCAGGTGCACGAGCTGATCCTCGAGCGCGGGCACGGCAACCGATGCGCTACCTGCAACGGCGGGCCGAGCCCGTGTCAGCATGCGTGTCGCCGGCAACAGTCGAGCGAGGCCGCCGGCAAGCGGGTCGGTATGAAATTCCACCCGCGACTCGGCCAGCGGATGAATCAGCGCCACATGATGCCCAGCCGCAGCCTCGCCGTGCGAGAATGGCCGCCAGCCTTCCGCCTGCAACCGCTGCGCGCAGCGATCGATGCTGTCGCACGGCACCAACAGATCGATGTCGTGCATGAAGCGCAACGCCATGTCCGGCCAGAGACCGTCGACGAGACGGATGGCACCTTTCATGACAACGGGGACGACGTCGACCGTGTTGAGCAGGGTTGCCACATGCTCGAGCTGGCGACGCAGGCGCAGGTTGCGATCCGTCGCGGCGTCCCGCATGGCCGTCAGGTAGAGCCGCAGATCGTCGGGCAAGGCGCCGGCGAAGGCGGGGGCAGCGAGCGCCGCCGGCTGCGGCGGGGTCATCTGATGAACGGCGGTCTACGTCACCAGCCGCGGCCAGGGGACGTCCGGGATCAACGCGTCGGCGACGAGATCGGGTGGAACGCGACGCTGCGCCAGCCAGGTGTCGATCAGACGGCACAGAAAGGTGAACGGCGGCATGGCCAAGCCGCGCCTCATGGCCAAGCCGCGCCTCATGCGTCGAGGAGCCGTCGCACGGCGGTTACCGCCTCGGCCCCGTCACCGTAACTCAAAGCATAGGCCGGCGTCCGCTCGAGCCAGCGGGTCAGCTCCTCCAGGCGTTCGGACGAGCTTTCGTACCACCCCCCGCTGCGAGCGCAGAGCTCCAGCGCCTCGCCCGCACGCAGCTTCAAGAGCTCAAAGGGTGTTCCCGCACGGTAGAGCGGAAATACCAGGCAACGGATGTGCTGGGGTGTCCTCGCCATCCGTGGCGGCCCGATATAGCGCTGGTACCGCCCGCGCGTGCGGACGACCGGTGCTGCCGCAATGTCCGGGAATTGGGGTGCCAGCAGCTCCCAGCTGCCTTGCTTCACGCTGAGCCCGAATGGTATCGGCCATAACCGATGGCTGCCGACCTCGAGGGGCGCGTAGTCGTCGGTGACCAGTTCGAGCCCGGCGCCCAGAAGCATCGCCGTGAGCGTGCTCTTGCCCGCCCCGCTGGCGCCGCACAGCAGTGCCGCCCCGTCGGGTCCGGCGACCCCGGCCCCGTGGAGAACGGCCATCCAGGCCTGGTCGGGATGGCTGGCCAGGACCATGCGTCGAAGGACCTCGCTGCGCGCGAGCATCAAGCTATCGGTACTCAACAGAGGCGCGCCGTCCTGGGACAGCAGATAGCGTCCGCCCATGCGGCAGACGTCGAGCGTTGCGCCGATCTCGGCGGCCCTATCCACTTGGGGCCGTTGGCACGGTGCCGTAACCGCATCCACGAGGGCGGCGAGATGCGGAGGCCAGAGGCGCAGCCGAACCGGTAGCGAGCCGAGATCACAAACGGTATCGAGCGCCGGCGGGCGTGTCGACGTCGGCGCTCGCACGGGACCGACCTGTCGCCGTGGCGGCCTCGCGAGAGCCGCCCAGGTTCGCTGCAGATCGGTGATGTGACGTGCCGCAGCCGCCGGGTCGAGGCCGCACAGACGGCTCAGCGTGGTGGCAAGCGCGGCTTCGCCTTGGCCGTCGCGCAACCCCTCGAGCACCAGGCGAGCGGCCGCGTCGACGACCGCAACCGCACCGGTGGCCGGCGCAGCGACCAAGGCAACGTCGTCGATGGGAAACGAGACGATCTGCAGCACGCGCCACCTCAGCTACGACCTGCCGTCACGCTTCCTCGTGACGGCCGAAAGGAATGGCCGGGGCTGTGCCCCGGCCCGAGCCATCGCCGCAGAGAGATCCCGTCTCAGCAGGAGAAGCCGCAACCACCGCCGCCACCGTGGCTCGCACCGTCACGATTGCTGCTGCGGAGAAAGCCGCCGGCTTCGCTCTGGCGCGAGGCCATCAGCACGGTGAGTGCCGGTGCGGTGAACGCGGCATAGGCACCGAAACGGCGCAGGACGGCGCGACGCTCGACCGCCTCTGCCGTGCCATCGGCCTCGTGCGCGGCAGGCACGGCGCCGCCGGGTGTCTTGGAATTGTCAGCCATCTGTTTCTGCTCCATGTCCGATTGAAAAGGAGAATTGGATTTGCGTCGACGTGGACGGACGATAGGCAATGCAGATCCCGGCGGAATCGAAATTGGGACCCTCTCGGTATCCCGATACGCGCGCCAATGCGGCCCCCCATATCGGTGCGGCCGAGCGGCCACCTTCGATCCCCCTTGCAGCCGTTCTAGCCGCGCACGCGTTAAGGATGGCTGAACGGGCAGCCACCAAGCGAGAAAGCCACCGGTGCTCGACGCGGCTGGCTGCGACACCTCCTAAAGCGACCACAACGGGCAACACCCTATCGATAAAAGGGATATCGTCCTTAGCGTAATATATTCTCGGTTGAATATACAAGAAGTCAATTTGCGGTTTAGGAAGAGGTGCGCTGACCTACATCCGAACGCCGCGACTCTGGCCGCTGACGTGCATCTGTCCTACTCTTGGCCTGAAAAGGCAGGCTAGAAGCGTCTGGACGAAAATCGATGACCGATCACGGTAGGACGGAGCGGGACCGGGAGCGCCCGTTCGGGGCGCTGCGGCAGCTGCTGGGGGACAGATTCACGACCGCCCCGGCGCTGCTCGAGCAGCATGGCCACGGCGAGGCCTACCATGCGGCACAGCTGCCGGAGGGGGTCGCGTTTGTCCGCTCGACGGAGGAGGTGAGCCAAGTCGTCGAGGTTTGCGCCGAGCACGGTGTGCCGGTGGTGCCATTCGGTGCCGGCACCTCGCTCGAGGGCCATGTCGCAGCCGTGGCCGGCGGGGTTTCCATCGACCTCACGCAGATGCGTGAGGTCCTGGCCGTCCATGCCGAGGATCTCGATGCCACCGTGCAGGCTGGGGTTACCCGTAAGCAGCTGAACGCGCATTTGCGGGACACCGGGCTGTTCTTCCCGATCGATCCGGGGGCCGACGCCACACTGGGCGGCATGGCCGCGACGCGGGCGTCCGGTACCAATGCCGTCCGTTACGGCACCATGAAAGAGAATGTCCTGGGCCTGACCGTGGTTCTGGCCGACGGCCGGATCATCCGTACGGGCGGCCGCGCCCGCAAATCCTCGGCCGGCTATGACCTGACCCGCCTGTTCGTCGGCTCCGAAGGTACGCTCGGAATCATCACCGAGCTGACGGTCAAGCTCTACGGCGTGCCGGAAGCGACCTCGGCCGCGGTCTGCAGCTATCCGTCCGTCGACGATGCGGTGCAGGCCGTGATCCTCACCATCCAGGCGGGCATACCGGTGGCCCGGATCGAGCTGCTCGATGAGCTGCAGATGCGCGGGTGCATCCAGTATTCGAAGCTGGAAGGCTACCGCGAGGCCCCGACCCTGTTCTACGAGTTCCACGGCAGCGAGGCTGGCGTGAAGGAGCAGGCCGAGCAGGCGATGGCCATCGCCAAGGAGCATGGCGGGCAGGACTTTCAATGGACCGCCCGAGCCGAGGAGCGCAATCGCCTCTGGCAGGCGCGTCATGACTCCTACTACGCTGCCCTTTCCCTGCGCCCGGGCTGTGTCGGCTGGGCCACCGACGTGTGTGTCCCGATCTCGCGGCTGGCGGAATGCATTCAGGCCACGCGCGACGACGTGGCGGAGTCGGGCCTGCAGGCGCCGATCGTCGGCCATGTCGGCGACGGCAACTTCCACCTCCTGATGCTCCTCGATCCACGGCAGCCGGAGGAGATGGCCAAGGCCCAGGCGCTCAACAAGCGGCTCGTTCGACGCGCCATCGCCATGGAGGGCACCTGCACTGGGGAACATGGCGTCGGTATGGGCAAGATCGACAGCCTGGCCGAGGAAGCCGGCCCGGCGGTGGCCGTGATGGCGACCCTCAAGCGCGCGCTCGACCCGGCAAACATCCTCAATCCCGGCAAGATCGTCCGTCTCTGACCACGCTACCAGCAGGTCAACGCGGCGATCGCCTCGTGCAGCATGGCATGCCGACGGGCCAGGACATCCAGAT
>JAPJRA010000280.1 GCA_030824835.1 Geminicoccaceae bacterium
GGTGTCGGCAGCCGCCGCGGCGCTGACGGGCGTTCCAGCCGGCACGCCCGTGGTTGCCGGCGGCGGCGACAATGCCTGTGCTGCGATCGGGTCTGGCCTGATCGCCGAAGGTCACGGGGTCTGCTCGATCGGCACCTCGGGCACGCTGTTCGTCCACAGCATGACGCCCCGGATAGACTCCAAGGGCGCCCTTAACGCGTTCTGCGACGCCGTCCCGGGCGGCTATCACCTCATGGGCGTCATCCTGGCGGCCGGCGGCTCGCTGGGCTGGTTCCGCGACAAGGTCGTGGCCGGGGAGGCTGATCTACTCGCCGCCAACCGACTGGACCCGTTCGCCGTGCTGATGGACGGCGCCGCCACCGTGCCGCCCGGTGCCGAAGGTCTGCTCTTCCTGCCCTATCTCGCCGGCGAACGCTCACCGCACATGGACCCCCATGCGCGGGGCGCCTGGATCGGGCTCACCCTGGCCCACGAGCGACGGCATCTGGTCCGAGCACTGGTCGAGGGCGTCGGCTTCGCCTTCGCCGATTGTCTCGACCGCATGCGCGCCCTTGGTATCGAGCCGCCCAGCATAGCCCTCACCGGTGGCGGTGCCGGCAGTGAGCTGTGGCGCGCTATTCTCGCGGCCCAGTTGCGGGTGCCACTATCGAGCGTTGCAGCCGGAGACGGCCCGGCATTGGGGGCCGCCATCCTGGCCCAGGTCGGCGCCGCCTTGCACCCCGACCTCGCCACCGCGGTGGCAGCAGCGGTGCCCGCCGCAGCGGCGCCAGTAACCGGAGATCCAGCCATGGCCGACCACTACCGTCGGCAGCACGCACGCTATGCGGCCCTCTATCCGGCACTCAAGGCCGCCGGCGCCTTCGCCGGCGAGCCCTGAGGCGGGCGGTCAGCCCTTCAGATCGACGCCGTAGAACATGTGGGTGCCGAACGGGTCGATCTTGAAGTCGACCACGTCCTTGCTCAGCGGCTGATAGACCACCGAGTGGGCGACCGTCATCCACGGCACCTGCTTCTTGAACACCACCTGCGCCTGCTCGTAGAGCGCCGTCCGCTCGGCGAGATCGCTCGACTGCTGCGCCTTGACGATCAGGTCGTTGAACTCGGGATCGCACCAGAACGCCTTGTTGTTGCCGGTCTTGGCGGCTTCGCAGCTCAGCAGTGCGAACAGGAAATTGTCCGGGTCGCCATTGTCGCCGGTCCAGCCGAGCAGAACCGTGTCATGCTCACCCTCCTTCGAGCGCTTGAGGTATTCGCCCCACTCGTAGCTGACGATTTCCCCTTCCACACCCACGGCCTTCCAGTCGGACTGGATCAGCTCGGCCATCCGCTTGGCGTTCGGATTGTAGGGACGGCTGACCGGCATCGCCCACAGCGAGACCTTGAGATCCTTCACGCCCGCCTCGGCGAGCAGCTTCTTGGCCGCCTCGGGATCGTAAGGGTCGTCGACGACATCGTTGTTGTAGGACCAGATCGTCGGTGGGATCGGGTTCTTGGCGACGGTACCGGCACCCTGGAACACGGCGTCGATGATGGACTTCTTGTTGACGGCCATGTTGAGGGCCTTGCGCACCCGGACGTCGTCGAGCGGCTTCTTCTGCGTGTTGTAGGCGAGATAGCCGATGTTCAGGCCTTCCTGTTCCAGCAGGTTGACTGCAGGGTCGGCCTTCATCGCCGGCAGGTCGGCAGGGTTGGGATAGGCCATCACCTGGCATTCGCCAGCCTTGAGCTTCTGGTAGCGCACCGAAGCGTCGGGCGTGATGGCAAACACCAGATTGTCGAGGGCGGCCTTGCCGCCCCAATAGTCCGGGTTGGCCTTGTAACGGATGACGGCGTCCTTCTGGTAGTCGACGAGCATGAACGGACCGGTGCCGACCGGCTCGAGGTCAACTTTCTCCGGGGTACCCGCCTGCATCATCTGGTCGGCATATTCGGCCGAGAAGATCGAGGCGAAATCCATGGCTAGATTGGCAATGAACGGCGCCTGCGGAGCTGCCAGGGTGAATTTCACCGTATGGTCGTCGACCTTCTCGACGGACTTGAGCAGATTGCCCATGTCCATACTCTCGAAGTACTCGTACGTACCGCCCGAGACGTTATGATAGGGGTGGTTCGGATCACGCTGCCGCTCGAAGCTGAAGACCACGTCGTCGGCGTTGAACTCACGTGTCGGCTTGAAATTCTTGGTGGAGTGCCACTTCACGCCCTCGCGGAGCTTGAAAGTGTAGACCAATCCGTCGTCGGAAACCGTGAAGCTTTCAGCCAGGGCGGGAACGGTCTTGGTTTCGCCCCGCTCAAACTCGATCAACCGATTGTACACCGGCTTCGACGACGCATCAAAGGTGGTGCCGGAGGTGTAGAGCTGCGGGTTGAAACCTTCGGGGCTCGCCTCCGAGCAGAAGACCAGAGTCTTGGCTTGGGCGCCGGCTACCAGCGCCAGTGCGGACACTGCCCCGAGCACGGTGCTTTTCAGTAAAGTTCGCATGATTCTGGCTCCCGATGCCTGCCCAACATGTCCCATCGGCCGCTGCGGCCGAGGGCTTGACTGGCGGCAGCCAAGCATGCGGCACGGGCCAAGTCAAACTGCGGTCGCTTCTTGCGAAATCGACCTTTTCAGGGCTGGGGCCCGGTCGGCATCGGCTGAGGGCGTACGGCCTCGAAAGCCCTGGCTGCACGCAGGACCAGCGCCTCGCAATACTTTGCACCAACGATCTGCAAACCGACCGGCATGCCCGAGCCGGTGAAGCCCGCGGGCACGCTGATCGCCGGCTGCTGGGTGAGGTTGAACGGGTAGCTGAAACCAGCCCAGTCGATCCAACGCCGGTGCCGGCCCGGATCTGGATACTCGATACCGGCAGCAAAGGCCGGCAGCGCCGTGCCGGGGGTCACGAGCAGGTCGTAACGGTCCAGGAACTGCTGCATCGCGACGCCGAGAACGCTGCGCTCGAGCGCGGCATCCTGAATTTCAGCGCGGCTGAAGCCCGCCCCTTCCTCGGCCATTGCCCGCAATCCCGGATCCAGCTCGTCGCCAGCGGGAGCCGGCAACGTCTCGACCAAGCGCGCCGCCGATGCGAACCAAGTGCGCGCGAAGAGGTCGCGTGGGCGCCCGAGCGGCGGATCGACCCGCTCGACCCGCGCACCGAGCTCCACAAGCATGTCTACAGCGGCGTGAAACACCCGAATGATCTCTGGGTCGACGTCGACGAAGCCGAGCGTGTCGCTCACGGCGATCCGCAGTCCGGCAATTCCGCCCGCGAGGCCGCTCCGATAGTCCGCGCCGTCGAAGGGCAAGGCATGCCAATCGCGGATGTCCGGTCGGCTCAGCACGGTCAGCAGCACGGCTGCATCCTCGACGGTCCGGGTCATTGGCCCGATGTGGGCGACGGTGCCGAAGGGCGACAGCGGCCAAGCCGGCACGCGGCCGAAGGTCGGCTTCAGGCCGACGATGCCGGTGAACGAAGCTGGAATCCGAATGGAGCCGCCGCCGTCGGTACCAACGTGCAGCGCGCCCATGCCGAGCGCCACCGCAGCCGCAGCCCCACCGCTCGACCCGCCGGCGGTGCGCGTCGTGTCCCACGGGTTGCGCGCCGTCAGCCCCAGCGGGTTGTCGGTGACGGCCTTCCAGCCGAATTCCGGCGTCGTCGTGCTCCCCAGCAGTACGGCGCCCGCCTCGCGCAATCGGGCCGTCGCCGGAGCATCCTCGGCCGATGGCGGCAATCTCGCGGTGCTGAGACTGCCGCGCCGCAGCTTCCAACCACGGGTCGAGATGAGGTCCTTGATGCCTGCCGGGACACCATCGACAATTCCCAGGGGCTCACCGCGCAGCCAGCGCTGCTCGGAGGCACGTGCCGCCGCCAGAGCGCCCTCTCCGTCCACTAGGCAGAAGGCTCCAACGCGGTCGTTCCACCGACCGATGCGCGCAAGACAGGCTTGGGTTGCCTCGACCGGCGATAGCGCCTTGCTGCGGTAGGCCCGTACGAGGTCGATGGCAGAGAGAGTGGCGGGATCGCTCGACAGCATTCTTGACCTCCCGGCGGGTCTGCGGGTTTCCCTGCGCGGACCCTAGATGCTCGATCACTCACCGGCCAAGCATGGGCGATGCTTAAGCCGATGCTAACCATGACACGACCATACCGCCGGTGGGTACCGATCCGGGGCCCCGACCGATTGAAGGACCATGGGCCATGCATGTTCCAGGCTCGTTACTCGCCGTGTCCGTCTTGCTTCCGGCGCTTGGTTTTGATGCTGATAGGCTTCCACCGACGGCGCAAGGCGGCGTCTGCCACTCCTATGCCGCGGTCGCCCGCCAGCTCAGCGCCATCTATCACGAGACGCCGGTGTCCTTAGGGGTTCAGTCGAACGGAAATCTCCTGCTGGTGTTCAATTCGGTAGCGAGCGGCAGTTGGACCATCGTCAGTGCCTCGCCGACCGGGCTCGCCTGTGTCCTGGCGGCGGGACAACACTGGGAATCCACGGCGTTGGTCCGGCTCGACCCCCCGGTCTGAACGCGATCGCACAGCGGCCGCATTGACGAGGCGTCCGCCGGCAGCGACACCCGGACCATGCGCCGTGAGGGGTGAGCGATGGCCGAGGTGGAGTTGCTGCCGGTAGGGCCGGCGCAGCGGGATTCCCTGCTGCTGCTGGCGCGGTCGTTCCACGCCGAGGACGGCCATCCTTTGACCGAGCGCGGCGAGACCGCGATCGGCATGATTGCGAACGGTCATCCCCTCGGCCGCGCCTGGCTTGTCCACGAGCACGGCCGGCTCGTCGGCTACGCCGTGCTCGGGCTGGGATTCGGGATCGAGTACGGCGGTCCGGATGCCTTTGTCGACGATCTCTACCTCGTGCCCGAGGCCCGCGGCCGAGGCCTCGGTCATGCCGTGCTTGCGCAGTTGGAGCACGAGGCCCGAGCGCTGGGTCTGGCCGCCCTGTTCCTGGTAGTCGATCCCGAGAACATACCGGCTCGGCGCCTCTATGACCGCGTCGGGTTCGACGGCACGCACTGGCTGCTGATGGCCAAGCGCCTCTAGCCGACAAATCCGGCCGGGAGCGACGTCGATGGCATAATGCGACCCTAGAGCCATTCGTCCTTGATGCCGTAGGCCGCGTAAGCTGCCCGCAATAGGGAGAGCCGCAAGGCCGGAAGGGCGAAGCGCGGGGGCGGGCTCAGGAGGAAATCGGGCAAGGGCGGATCGGGCTCGCGGCCGGCCAGTCGGGCGGCAGCGGCCCGCCCGAGCATGGTGGCGAACGAGACGCCGCTGCCGTGATAGGCCATGGCCGCCATCGTGCCGCGACCCTCATCCAGCCAGCCCAGATGGGGCAGCAGATCGCTGGCGAGTGCGACCAGGCCCGACCAGGCATGCTCGATCTCCACACCCCTCCAGGCTGGGAACTTCTCGCCGAGACGACGTTCCATCCACGCCTGATGGGCGGTCAGGGCGGTTGGCGACGCGTCGGTCCCACCGCGGGCCCCAAACAGCAGCCGGCCGTCCCGCAACAAGCGAATGTAGAACAGAAGGTTGCGCGTGTCGGCGACCAGTGCAGGCCGGGTCCAGCCCTGGGCCGCCAGCTCCGCGGCGGTGAGCGGCCGCGTCACGAGGATGCTGGAGAGTGCGGGCAGCACCCGGCCGTGCAGGTCGGCCGCCAACCCTTCGGGCGTGTAGCCGTTGGTAGCGACCAGGACCCGTCGTGCCGAAACCGTGCCATTTGCCGTCGTCAACAGGTGCCGGCCGTCGCTCCGCT
>JAPJRA010000281.1 GCA_030824835.1 Geminicoccaceae bacterium
TGTACCGGGCCGCTGTCCTGACCCTTGGCGCTGACGTCGCGGTCGACCAGCTCGATGACGGCCATGGGTGCATTGTCGCCGTAGCGGAAGCCGGCCTTCATGATCCGGATATAGCCACCCGACCGCTCCTTGTAGCGGACGGCGAGGACGTCGATCAGCTTGGCGGCCGTGGCCTCGTCGCGGGTGCGCGCGATCAGCAGGCGGCGCGCATGCAGGTCGCCGCGCTTGCCCATGGTGATCAGCTTCTCGACCACCGGCCGGAGATCCTTGGCCTTCGGCAGGGTGGTCACGATCTGCTCGTGCTTGACCAGGGCCTGGGCCATGTTGGCGAACATGGCCTTGCGGTGGGATGCGGTGCGGTTGAACTTCCGACCACGTTTGGCGTGACGCATGGTGCTACTCCCAAGGTCGGCCGCCGCACATCGCAATGGCGGCCGGCCCGATTATCATTGCCTCAGTAAGGCTCTTCGACCTTACGGGCGAGCTCCTCGATGTTCTCCGGCGGCCAGCCCGGCACTTCCATGCCGAGATGGAGACCCATCTGCGTCAGCACCTCCTTGATCTCATTCAAGGACTTGCGGCCGAAGTTCGGCGTCCGCAGCATCTCGCCTTCGCTCTTCTGCACGAGATCTCCAATATACACGATATTGTCGTTCTTCAGGCAGTTGGCGGAGCGGACCGAGAGCTCAAGCTCGTCGACCTTGCGCAGCAGATTCGGGTTGAACGGCAGCTCCGGCCGCCGCTCCTGAGGCACCGCATGATGCGGCTCCTCGAAGTTCACGAACATCTGCAGCTGGTCCTGCAGGATGCGGGCGGCCAAGCCCACCGCATCGTCCGGGACGACCGAGCCGTCGGTCTCGACCTGCATGGTCAGCCGGTCGTAGTCGGTCTGCTGGCCGACGCGGGAATTGTCGATCTTGTAGGCGACCTTGCGCACCGGACTGTAGATCGCGTCGATGGCGATCAACCCGATCGGCGCGTCCTCAGCCTTGTTCAGCGACGCAGGCACGTAGCCCTTGCCCGACTGCACCGTCATCTCGATGGCGAGCTTGCCACCCTTGTCCACGTGGCAGATGACGTGATCCGGGTCCATGATCTCGATGTCGTGCGGCACCTCGATCATGCCGGCCGTGACGATGCTCGGCCCCTCGACCTTGAGGTGCATCCGCTTCATCGTGTCGCTGTGCATCCGCAGCCCGAGGGCCTTGAGATTCAGCACGATGTCGGTCACGTCCTCACGGACGCCGGCGATCGAGGAGAACTCGTGCAGGACGCCGTCGATCTGGATCTGGGTGATGGCAGCACCCTGCAGCGACGACAGCAGCACCCGGCGCAGAGCGTTACCCAAGGTGATGCCGAAGCCGCGCTCGAGCGGCTCGACGATGATGGTGGCCTCACGATCGGGCCGGCGCCCGGGCTGCACGTCCAGGCGCTGCGGCTTGATCAGATCTTGCCAATTCTTCTGGATCACGGAACTACCTCGCTATCGCCAGCGACTGCAAAATCAAGCTCGGCGGCGTTAAACGGAAAGAGGCCCGCAGGTGCTGGCGCACCCGAGGCCTCGTCCCCGAACCGACAGATGCGCCGGGGCAACCCGGGGCTAGACGCGGCGCCGTTTGCGCGGACGGCAGCCATTGTGCGGGATGGGCGTGACATCCCGGATCGACGTGATGGTGAAGCCCACCGACTGCAACGCGCGGAGCGCCGACTCGCGGCCCGAGCCCGGGCCGCGAACCTGCACCTCAAGCGACTTCATGCCGTGCTCGGCGGCCTTCTTGCCGGCCTGCTCGCCGGCGATCTGGGCAGCGAACGGGGTGCTCTTGCGCGAGCCCTTGAAGCCCTGCGAGCCCGAGCTCGACCACGCGATCACATTACCCTGCGCGTCGGCGATGGTGATCATCGTGTTGTTGAACGTCGCGTTGACGTGCGCCACGCCGGACGTGATGTTCTTCCGCTCACGCCGCTTCAAGCGCTGCGATGTATCGGTAGCCATTACTTCTTGGTCGCCTTCTTCTTACCGGCGATAGCGCGGGCCGGGCCCTTGCGCGTCCGCGCGTTGGTGTGCGTGCGCTGACCGCGGACGGGGAGGCCCTTGCGGTGCCGCAGGCCGCGATAGCAGCCCAAATCCATCAGCCGCTTGATATTCATCGCGACTTCACGCCGCAGATCGCCTTCAACCTTGTGCTCGCGATCGATCCGATCACGAATCCGTGCGATCTCAGCATCCGACAGCTCGCTGACCCGACGCTCGAGCGGAACGCCGATCTCGGCCAGCAGCTTCCGCGAGCTATGGGGTCCGATACCGTAGATATAGGTGAGCGCCACCCACACCTGCTTCTGGCTCGGGATGTTCACACCCGCAATACGCGCCACGTCGTTCTCCTAAAGATCCGCCCATTACACGGCGCGCCCAGCCGGCGCAGGCAGCCAGCCGGGTTACGGAGCGCCGGAAATATAAGCGGGAAACCTCGCCTGTCAACTACGCTCGGTCTTCCAACGCCTGCCGAATGGCTACCGTCACCTCGTCGATCGGCGCCATGCCGTCGACCGTCCGCACCAGGCCCTTGGCCTCATAGAAAGGGAGCAGCGGTGCCGTCTGCGCCTCGTAAGAGATCAACCGTGCCTTGACGGTCTCCGCATTGTCGTCCTTGCGACGCACGAACTCGGTCGCGCCGCACTCGTCGCACACGCCCGCGACCTGCGTCGGCTTGAAACTGTCATGATAGCCGGCGCCGCACTTCGCGCAGGAGAACCGGCCGGCGATGCGCGCCACGAGGGCGTCGTTGTCGACGCGGATCTCCACCACGGCATCCAGGGCCAAGCCACGCTCGGCCAGCATGGCGTCCAGCGCCTCGGCCTGTGGGATCGTCCGCGGGAAACCGTCGAGAATGAAGCCGTTGGCGCAATCGGGCAGATCGATGCGCTCGGCCACGATCCGGTTAATAATGTCGTCCGAGACGAGCTTGCCCGCCTCCATGATCGACTTGGCCTCGCGACCGACCTCGGTTCCCTTGGCCACCGCCTCGCGCAGCATCTCACCTGTGGAGAGCTGCGGAATCCTGTAGGTGTCCTTCAGCCATGCCGCCTGCGTGCCCTTGCCCGCTCCGGGCGGCCCCAGCAGAATCAGCCTCATCCTCGTCTCCCCCTCAGTCGGGCCTTCTTGATCAGGCCTTCATACTGATGCGCGATCAGGTGCGACTGGATCTGCGCCACGGTATCCATCGTCACCGATACGACGATCAGCAGGCTGGTCCCGCCAAAATAGAAGGGGACTGAGTACTGCGAGATCAGGATCTCCGGAAGGACACAAACCGCCGCAAGGTAGATCGCGCCGACACAGGTCAGGCGGGTGAGGACATAGTCGAAATACTCGGCCGTACGCTGGCCGGGCCGGTAGCCCGGGACGAAGCCGCCGTTCTTGCGCAGGTTGTCGGCCGTCTCCTGCGGATTGAACACGATCGACGTATAGAAGAAGCAGAAGAACACAATCATCGCTACGTAGAAGGCGATATGCAGCGGCCGACCGTAGCCCAGCGCCGCACTGATCGCCACGAACCAGTCGGGTCCGCCCGTGCCCGCAAAACCGCCGATCGTGGCCGGCAGGAGCAGCAGCGAGCTGGCGAAGATCGCCGGGATCACACCGGCCGTGTTCAACTTCAGGGGCAGGTGCGAGCTCTCGCCACCGAACACGCGGTTGCCCTGCTGCCGCTTCGGGTACTGGACCAAGATTCGCCGCTGCGCCCGTTCGACGAACACGATGAACGCTATGACGGCGATCGCCAGTATCAGGAAGAAGACGATGAAGACTGGCGAGAGGGCACCCGTCCGGCCCAGCTCAAGCAGGCTGGCCAGCGCATGCGGCAGCTGGGCGATGATGCCGATGAAGATGATCAGCGAGATGCCGTTGCCGATACCCCGAGCGGTGATCTGCTCACCGAGCCACATCAAGAAAAGGGTGCCGCCGACAATCGTCACCACCGCGGTGAAGCGGAAGAACATGCCCGGGTCGATCACCGCCGACCCGCTGGGCCCGCTCATCGCCTCGAGCCCGATCGCCAGCCCCCAGGCCTGGAAGGCCCCGAGCGCCACGGTCAGGTAGCGGGTGTACTGGTTGATCTTCTTGCGACCACTCTCGCCCTCCTTCTTGAGGGCTTCGAGTGTCGGGGAAATGGCCGTCATCAGCTGCATGATGATCGAGGCGGAGATGTAGGGCAGAATCCCCAACGCAAAGATCGACATGCGCGCCAAGGCGCCGCCTGAGAACATGTTGAACATGCCCAGGATGCCGCCGCTCTGCTGCTGGAAGATCTGCTCCATCACCGCCGGATCGATACCCGGCAGCGGCACATACGTGCCAATGCGGTAGACGATCAGACAGCCGAGCGTGAACCACAGGCGCTTCTTGAGCTCCGTGGCCTTGCCAAAGGCGCCGAAATTGATGTTGGCCGCGAGCTGCTCGGCTACCGACGCCATCCGTCTCTCCCTTGCCGTGCAGGCGCGATCAAGCCTCGGCCGCGCCGCCCAGCACGACAACCTTGCCGCCGGCCTGCTCGACCGCCGCGATCGCACCCTTGGAAGCACCGACGACCTCGATCGTGACCGAGCTCGTGAGCTCGCCCTGACCAAGCAGCCGGATGCCGGCCATGGAACGGCGCACCAGGCCCGCAGCGATCAACGCCTCGGTATCGATCGACTTGCCCGCATCAATGCGGCCGGCGTCGATCGCCGCCTGCAGACGGCCGATATTGACCTCGGCATAGTCGACGCGGTTCGGGTTCTTGAATCCCCGCTTTGGCAGCCGCCGATAAATCGGCATCTGGCCGCCTTCGAACGTCGGCGGCTTGATGTTGCTAGTACGCGCGCGGGCACCTTTATGGCCCTTGCCCGACGTCTTGCCGAGGCCCGAGCCGATGCCCCGCCCGAGGCGCTTGCGGCTGGTCCGCGCGCCGGGATTGTCGCGGAGTTCGTTCAGCTTCATCGGCGTCTACTCATTCACTCTCGACCGGCTCGATGACGAGCAGGTGCTTGACCTTGTCGATACGCCCACGCATGGACGGCGTGTCCACGACGATGCGCGAGCGATGCAGCTTGTTCAGGCCGATGGCGATCAGCGTCGCCTCCTGATCCGGCGGCCGAGCGATCGGGCTCTTGACCTGCGTGACCTTGACCTTGCCCGCCATCGTCCTACTCCGCCTTCGCCGCGGCATCGCCGGCACCGACGCCGGTCTCGCGACGGCCCAGGATCTCGGCGACCTTGCGGCCACGCTTGGCGGCGATCAGGCGCGGGCTGACCACGTGCACCAACGCATCGAACGTGGCCTTGACCATGTTGTGCGGGTTGGTGGAGCCCAGCGACTTACCGACCACGTCGTGGATGCCCAGAGCCTCGCACACCGCGCGCATCGGGCCGCCGGCGATAATGCCGGTGCCCGGAGGTGCCGTACGCAGCAGGACCCGACCGGCACCGAAATGCCCGACAATATCGTGATGCAGCGTGCGGCCCTGCCGCAGCGGGACGCGGATCATGCCACGCTTGGCCTGCTCGGTGGCCTTGCGCACGGCCTCCGGCACCTCACGTGCCTTGCCGCTGCCGTAGCCGACCCGACCCTTGCCGTCACCCACCACCACCAGCGCCGAGAAGCCGAACCTGCGGCCGCCCTTCACCACCTTGGCGACGCGGTTGACGCTCACCAAGCGATCGACCAGCTCGCCGTCCTGACGATCTTCGGG
>JAPJRA010000282.1:0-1847 GCA_030824835.1 Geminicoccaceae bacterium
GCGCCGGCGCGGCGGCCTCCGCCGCGCCGGCGCGGAACGAGCCGCAGGCGGCATCGATCAGCGCGCCCAGGGCCGCGTCGTCGCAGCGGACGCGCACGACGCGGTCGCCCATCGCATAGGCAGCGTCGAGGCCGGGCCGGGCCACCCGCGCGCAGGCTTCCGGCGGGAGCGCCGCAGGTGGAGCCTCGCCGGTGTCGGCGCTGCCGATCAGCAGGCCCATGGCTCGCCAGGTCCGCAAGGTGCCACGCACCCGGGCGCGGGCCGCGGCGACGGAGCCGTGGGCATGGGCTGCGGCCGTCGCCAGCTCGTCGACCGTGCATCCCGCCTGCAGCGCCTCCCACAGCCGCCGGCCGCCGGCATCGAGGGCGAACACGGCGCCGTCAGGCCCGGTCAGGACCAGCCCGTCCTCGAACGGCAGCTGCACCATGCCGGGCCGTGGTCGGTCGGGCGGCCCGGCCGTGGCCGGCAGGGTCAGCGGTAGCCGCCGTGCCCGCGCGGGCCGTAGCCGCGAGCCCAGCTCTTCCGGCCACCGGCGTGGCTGTCATGGGCGTCGAGCAGCACCATCGCCGCCGGGGCCGCCGCGGCATAGCGGCCGAACCGCTTCAGCGCCGCCCGCCTCGCCTCGCCAGCGTCCGGCCCGGCCTGCGCTGTATCATTCAAGTTGCGGTCCATTGTGCTCCGCCCCAGCTCAACATTGATCGATGCTTGACTATGTGATGACCCTTACCGATCGTCCATGAATAAAATACCGCAGGGCGGTTAACGAATACTATAGGGCACGCAGACTTGTTGCAGGCTGCAGGTCGCGCCACTCGCCGCACCTGCAGGCCCGACCGGGTGAGGTCAGCGCGACCCGCCGCCGCGATCGAACGCCGCCAGAATCTGGTCGACCGCGAGCGTGGGGGTCAGCCGCGCCTCGCCCACCGCCCGCTCGACCTCGGGCAGCAGCGCGCGCACGGCCGGATGCCGGCGCAGCATGGCACTCAGCCGGGCGTCGAGCATCGACCACATCCAGGCCACCTGCTGGCGCTGCCGCTTGGCCGCGAGCTCGCCGGAGGCGCCCAGCGCCGCGCGATGGCGCTCGATCAGCTGCCACAGCTCGGGCAGCCCGGCACCGGTCAGGGCGCTGACGGCACAGACCGGCGGCCGCCAGGTCGGGCTCTCCGGCTCGATGATCCGCAGCGCGTTCCGGTAATGGTTCACCGCCTGCTGCGACCGCAGCAGGTTGTCGCCGTCGGCCTTGTTGACCGCGATCATGTCGGCGACCTCGAGCAGCCCCTTCTTGATACCCTGGAGCTCGTCGCCGGCCCCCGGCAGCATCAGGGCCAGGAACAGGTCGACCATGCCGGCGACCACCGTCTCGGACTGGCCCACGCCCACGGTCTCGACCAGCACGACGTCGAAGTCCGCCGCCTCGCAGAGCAGCATGGTCTCCCGGGTCATCTCGGCGACCCCGCCCAGCGTGCCGCTGCTGGGGGAGGGGCGGACATAGGCGGCCGGTGCGACCGCCAGGCGCGCCATCCGCGTCTTGTCGCCCAGGATCGAGCCGCCGGTGCGGCTGCTCGACGGGTCGACCGCCAGGACCGCCACCTTGTGCCCGCCCTCGATCAGCAGCGTCCCGAACGCATCGATGAAGGTGCTCTTGCCGACCCCGGGCACGCCGGTGATGCCGATGCGATGGGCCTGGCCGGTATGCGGCAGCAGCTCCTGCAGCACCGCCTGCGCCTGGTCCTGATGCTCGGGCAGCTGGCTCTCGATCAGCGTGATCGCCCGGGCGAGCACCGTACGGTCGCCGGCACGTACGCCGGCCACGTGCTCGGCCACCGAAAGTGGGCGGCGTACGTGCC
>JAPJRA010000282.1:1857-5713 GCA_030824835.1 Geminicoccaceae bacterium
GGGCCATGGTCAATTCCGACGTCCTGGTGGGTTGCGGGTTTCGAGGGCCGTGCTATGCGCTGCGGCTCCCATGATCGAAACTAGGCCAAAAGGGCAAGGGCGCAGGGCCGCGGGTCGCAGCAAGGATTGACCCTTTGGGATGAAGTGCTCACAACCAATACACGAACATGCGTGTGACGGGCTTACACCACGCCCGCCTTGAGGCGTGGTCCGCACCGTCACCTGCAGGAGCCGGAATGTTGCAGCGCCGCGCCCTGTTGGCCACTCTGACCGTCGCCGCCTTGGAGTGCAACGCGCGCTCGGTCGCGGCGGCCACCCTGCCACCGCCTGCTGGCGCGGTGCTGCTGAAGGTGACCGGCGCGATCGCCGCCACGAATGTCGACGGGACGGCATGGCTCGACGAGGCGCAGCTGTGGCGCTGGGGGCCGGGTCGGCTGCGGACGACCACACCCTGGACCGACGGCGAGGTCGAGTTCGAAGGCGTCTTCGGCGACCGGCTGCTGGCGGAGCTGGGAGCTGGTGGCACGACGCTGCGCTGCTCCGCCCTCAATGACTACCATGTCGATATCCCCGCCGCCGAGATGCGCGCCTACCCGATCCTCCTGGCGTTGCGACGCAACGGCATGCCGATGGCGCCTCGCGATTTCGGTCCCCTCTGGATGGTCTACCCGTGGACCCAGCACCCCGAGCTTGACGACCGGGTCCACCGGCAGCGCTCGATCTGGCAGCTCAACGCGATCGATGTGCGATGAGCAGCCGCGGCCGCCCGTTCGGCACCGTGCTGCTGACCCTGGCCCTGCTGCTGTTCACGGCCAGCCTGTTGTTCATCGAGCAGCGGCTCGAGCGGCTGACCGACAGCGTGGCCGACACCAATTCCCTAGCCAGCTGGAGTCTGTTCCAGACCCGCTTCGAGCTCGAGCGGCTGCTGCATGCCATCGACCACACGCGTATGGGGCAGGAAACGGGGTCCGAGTCGCTACGCACGCGGTTCGACGTGTTCTGGAGCAGGGTCGAGCTGCTGCACCACGGCGCCGACGGCGCCGTCGTCCGCGAGCTGCCCGGTGCCAACGACCTGCTCGATAGGCTGCACGCGATGCTCGAGCGGCACGCCGAGGCGTTCGACCGGACACCCAATCAGGCCGAGGTCGCCGCCCTGCGGTCCGACCTGCTGCCGTTCGAGGCGCCCCTGCAGGATCTCGTCCTGTCGCGGAGCTATCGCAACGCGGAGGAGAGCAGCAATCTGCAGTGGCGGTTGCGCGAGCTGCGCACCGCCGGCTGGGTGGCGCTGGCCGGGCTGCTCGCCAGCGCCGCGATCCTGATCGCCCTGCTGTACCGCGAGATCCGCACCACCCGGCGGCTGCTGGCCCGGACCGAGGAATCGCGCCTGCGGATCGAGCATCTGGCGCACCACGACGCCCTGACCGGCCTGCCCAACCGGCGCCTGTTCGAGGACCGGCTGGTGCAGGCACTGGCGGTGGCGGCGCGGGCCCGGCGGCGGCTGGCGCTGCTCTACCTGGACCTGGACGGTTTTAAGGACATCAACGACTCGCTGGGCCATCGCGCCGGCGACGACCTGCTCAAGGGCGTCGCCGACCGGCTGCGCGCCACCGTCCGCGGCGGCGACACCATCGCCAGGATCGGCGGCGACGAGTTCGCCGTGGTCCAGGTCGAGCTGCGCACCCCCACCGACGCTGCCACCCTGGCCGACCGGCTGATGACGGCGGCCTCGGCACCGATGCGGATCGGCCAACAGGACCTCGTGGTCGGCACCAGTGTCGGCATCGCGGTCTTTCCCGATGACGGCAGCACCGCCGACGAGCTGCGCGCCAACGCCGACGTCGCCCTCTACAGTGCCAAGTCCTCGGGCCGGGCGCGGATGGCCTTCTACCGCCCCGAGCTGACCCAGGAGGTGCGGACCCGCGGTGCTCTGCGCCGCGAACTCGCCCGCGGCATCCAGGACGGCGAGCTGGAGCTGCACTATCAGCCCAAGATCTCGTCGACCGACGGCACGGTCGCCGGGCTCGAGGCCCTGCTGCGCTGGCAGCACCCCCATCGCGGCCTGCTCGCCCCCGGTCTGTTCGTGCCGCTGGCCGAGGAGACCGGGCTGATCGAGACTCTGGGCGACTGGGTGCTGGCCGATGCGTGCGCCCAAATCGGCCGCTGGCAGGCGATCGGCATCACCCCGCCGCGGATCGCGATCAACCTCTCGGCGGCCCAGCTGCGGCACGGGGCGGTGGCCAGCCGGCTGCGCAGCCTCATCGAGGAGGTCGACATCCCGCCGGCGCTGCTCGAGCTCGAACTCACCGAGAGCGTGCTGCTCGACGACGACCCGCGTGTGCACCGCGAGCTCGAGGAGCTGCGCCAGCTTGGCGTCGCCATCGCCCTGGACGATTTCGGTACCGGCTATTCCAGCCTCAGCTACCTGCACCGGCTGCACCTGCGCACGGTCAAGATCGATCGCAGCCTGATCAGCCAGTTCGGCGACCACCGCGCCGAGACGATCTGCTCGCACGTCGTCCGCCTCGCCCACGATCTGGGCCTGGTCGTCGTGGCCGAGGGCATCGAGACCTGGCGCCACGCCGAGATCGCGCGCTCGATCGGCTTCGACGAGCTGCAGGGCTACTGGTTCGCGCGGCCCGCGCCGGTGGCCGAGATCACCGGTCACCTGCGGGGCCGTGGCGTCTTCCCGCTGCAGCCGATCGCCGGCCGGCTGCCGCATCTGCGTTAGCCGCCGGCGCCGTTGATTCAGATCAACGTCCCTGCGCATCCGTCAGGCGATAGTGTTCCCTCGCACGCAAAGGAAAGGCGTCACGGATGTACCTGACGGTCACCACCCCCGCCGATGTGATCGACGCCGCGGACGGCAAGCTCAGCCTGCGCGAGGCGGTGACCAAGGCCAATGCGAGTTCCGGCGCCGATACGATCGTCTTCGCGACCTCGATCGAGGGGATGATCCTGACCCTGACCCAGGGCGAGCTGGCGCTCACCCACGACGTCGCCATCGACGGCGACCGGAACGACGACGGGGTGGCCGTCACGCTCAGCGGTGGCGGCACCAGCCGCGTGCTGTCGGTTCGGGGCACCGGCACGAGCGTCGCCCTGAGCGACCTCACCATCCGCGACGGCTTCAGCGCCGCCGGCAATGGGGGAGGGATCGAGCTCCGCGGCGAGAAGCTGAGCCTCAACTTCAGCCGGATCGACATGACCGACAACCGCCTGGGCGTGCTGCGGGAGCAGGATGCCGCGGCCGGCGTGGCGGTCTTCGCCGGCACCGGCAGCCGTCTCACGGTGACGGACAGCTCCTTCAGCGGCAACGTCGCCGCATCCTACGGCAGGGGTGGGGCGATCGCGGCTGTCGGCGCCACGGTGGTGATCCGCGGCACGGTGCTGGAGCGCAACGTCGCCATGGACGGTGGTGCGATTGCCGTCAGCGACAGCTCGCTCACGCTCGAGCGCAGCACGGTGCGTGACAATACCGGCTCCTACTACAAATCCGGCAGTGGCGGCGGCATCAGGGCCGACAGCAGCACGGTCGTGCTGGCCCAAAGCACGATCAGCGGCAACCATGCCCGCTACGCCGGCGGCGGCATCGCGCTGAAGGGCAGCCAGGCGTCGATCGACGGCTGCACGATCGCCGACAACGAATCGAACGATTTCTATGGCTACGGGCAGGCCTCGGGCATCGACGCCTACGCCTCGACCCTGTCCCTCGCCAACAGCACGGTGACCGGCAACGGCTCCGGCGCCTATGGCGGCCGGCCCGCCGTCTTCGCCCACGACCAGGCGCGGCTGTCGATCGCCAACACGATCGTCGCCGGCAACTTCGAGGGCCGGGGGACGCTGCGCGGCGTCCCCC
>JAPJRA010000283.1 GCA_030824835.1 Geminicoccaceae bacterium
CGCCCCTGTCGGAGGCCCGTGTCGGCTGGTAGCCCACGGCCGACGGGATGCGGCCCAGGAGCGCCGACGCCACGGCACCCGCCTGCGTGAAGCGGAAGATATTGTCGACGAAGAACAGCACGTCCTGGCCCTCTTGGTCACGGAAATACTCCGCGACGGTCAGGCCGGTCAGCGCCACGCGCGAGCGGGCGCCCGGCGGCTCGTTCATCTGGCCGTAAACCAGCGACACCTTCGACTTCAGCGGGTCCTCGAGGTCGATGACCCCGGACTCGATCATCTCGTGATAGAGGTCGTTGCCCTCGCGAGTCCGCTCACCGACGCCCGCGAACACGGAGACGCCGCCGTGCGCCTTCGCAATGTTGTTGATCAGCTCCATGATCAGCACGGTCTTGCCGACGCCGGCACCACCGAACAGACCAATCTTACCACCTTTCAGATAAGGGGTGAGCAGATCGACAACCTTGATGCCCGTTACCAGCACCTCGGCCGCCGTCGACTGATCGACGAAGTCCGGGGCTGGAGCATGGATCGGCGCGGTGACCGAAGCATCTACCGCGCCCCGCTCGTCCACGGGCTCGCCGATGACATTCAGAATACGGCCCAGGGTCGACTTGCCGACCGGGATCGAGATCGGCCCCCCAGTGTCCATCACGTCGCGGCCACGAGTGAGCCCATCGGTGGAGTCCATGGACACCGCCCGAACCGTGAACTCGCCCAGCTGCTGCGCCACCTCCAACACCAGACGGCGTCCACCGATGTCCGTGGTAAGCGCGTTCAAGATTGGCGGCAGGGACTTCTCGTCCTCGAACTGCACGTCGACCACGGAGCCCAGCACCTGGGTGACCCGCCCGACAGCGACGTTCTCTTTGACCACGGCCTCGTCCATATTCTCGCTCCCAAGCACGCTCGTCGCCAACCTAAACCGCCTCTGCACCGGAGATGATTTCCATCAGCTCCTTGGTGATCTGCGCCTGCCGCTGTCGGTTGTAGCTGAGCGTGAGCTTATTGATCATCTCGCCCGCGTTTCGCGTGGCGGCATCCATCGCAGCCATGCGCGCACCCTGCTCGCTGGCCGCATTCTCGAGCAAGGCGCCGAATACCTGCACCGCCAAATTCCGAGGCAGCAGCTCGCTGAGGATACGCTCCTCATCCGGCTCGAACTCGTAGAGAGCACCGCCCTCACTGACCTCAGCCGTACCCTCAGGAACCGCTGCGGCCTGTACGGGCACAAGCTGCTGGAAGGTCAGGATCTGCGATACCGCTGACTTGAACTTATTGTAGACCAGCGTGCAGACGTCGAACTCGCCGGCGGCATAGAGCTCCAACACCCGCTCGGTGATGCGCTGAGCGTCGACATACTCGATCCGCCGCTTGCTCACGATGCCGTCGAAGAACTCCACCATCCGATCGCGCTGGTCGCGACGGAGCATGTCGCGTGCCTTCTTACCGACGACAATCAGCTTGACCTGCTTGCCTTGGCCTAGCAGCTCCTGGATCCGACGGCGGGCGCCGCGGACGATCGAGCTGTTGAAGCCACCGCACAGGCCACGATCGGCCGTGGCGACGATCAGCAGGTGCACCTCGTCCTTGCCGGTCCCGGCCAGCAGCTGCGGCGCATCGGGCAAGCCGGCGACACCGGCCGCTAGATTTTGCAGCATCGCCGTCATGCGCTCGGCAAACGGCCGCGAAGCCTCGGCCTGTTCCTGAGCGCGCCGCAGCTTGGACGCTGCGACGAGCTTCATTGCGCTGGTGATCTTGCGGGTCTGGCGCACGGAGTTCATCCGTGCGCGCATATCCTTGAGGCTGGGCATTGGGGCTGCCCCTTAGGAGAAGCGCTCGAGGAATTTGTCGAGCAGACTCTTGAGTTGCTTCTCCGTGTCGCCGTCAAGCTGCCCAGAGGACTGGATCGAATCCAAAATGCCCTTGCCGCCCGTCCGCAGCTCGGCCAGCAGACCCTGCTCGAAGCGGCCGACGTCCGAGACTTTCAACGTATCGAGATAGCCATTAACGCCGGCATAGATGACGGCTACCTCTTCGCCCATCGGCATGGGCTGGTACTGCGGCTGTTTCAGCAACTCGGTCAGACGTGAGCCACGGTTCAGCAGACGCTGAGTTGACGCATCGAGGTCGGAGGCGAACTGGGCGAACGCGGCCATCTCACGATACTGCGCCAGCTCGAGCTTGATCGAGCCCGCCACCTTCTTCATGGCCTTGGTCTGCGCCGAGGATCCCACGCGGCTAACCGAGAGGCCGACGTTCACCGCCGGGCGGATGCCCTGATAGAACAGAGTCGTCTCAAGGAAAATCTGGCCGTCGGTGATCGAGATCACGTTGGTCGGAATATAGGCCGACACGTCGTTGGCCTGCGTCTCGACGACCGGGAGAGCGGTCAGCGAGCCGCCGCCATGGCTCTTGTTCATCTTGGCCGCTCGCTCGAGCAGGCGGCTGTGGAGATAGAACACGTCACCCGGATAAGCCTCGCGGCCCGGCGGGCGGCGCAACAGCAGCGACATCTGGCGATAAGCCACGGCCTGCTTGGACAGGTCGTCATACACAATCACCGCATGCATGCCGTTATCGCGGAAATACTCGCCCATCGAGCAGGCGGTATAAGGTGCGAGATACTGCATCGGCGCCGGATCGGACGCCGTGGCGGCTACGACGATCGTGTAGTCGAGCGCGCCGTGATCCTGCAGGGTTTTGACCAGACGAGCCACCGACGAGCGCTTCTGGCCGATGGCGACGTAGATGCAGTAGAGCTTCTTGCTCTCGTCGTCCCCTGCTAGCTCATTGATGCGCTTCTGGTTGATGAAACAGTCGATCGCGATCGCGGTCTTACCGGTCTGCCGATCACCGATAATCAGCTCGCGCTGACCGCGACCGACCGGGATCAGGGCATCGATCGCCTTCAACCCGGTCATCATCGGCTCATTCACCGACTGCCGCGGGATGATGCCCGGTGCCTTGACGTCGACCAGACGCCGCTCGGTGGTGTTGATCGGCCCCTTGCCGTCGATCGGGTTGCCCAGACCGTCCACGACCCGGCCGAGCATGGCGCGGCCCACCGGCACGTCGACGATTGTCTTCGTGCGCTTGACCGTCGAGCCTTCATGGATCGCCCGGTCGTCGCCGAAGATCACCACGCCGACATTGTCGGTTTCGAGATTAAGCGCCAGACCGCGGGTGCCGTCCTCGAACGCGACCATCTCGCCGGACTCGACCTCGTCGAGACCATAGACGCGAGCAATGCCATCGCCGACCGACAGCACGCGGCCAACCTCGGCCATCTCGGCCTCGGCCCCAAAGTTCGCGATCTGGTCCTTGAGGACGGCAGAGATCTCGGCCGCTCGGATATCCATCAGCGAAGCCCCCTCATAGACAACTCGAGATTGTTCAGCTTGGTCTTGAGCGACGCATCGATCATGCGCGAGCCGATCCGCACCACGAGGCCACCCAGCAAGCTCGGATCGACGGCGGCGCTCAGCTGCACCGGGCGACCGGCATAGCCGGCAACAGCGTCCCGCACCGCAGCGAGCTGCGCCTCGTCGAGCGCCACCGCGGAGGTGACATGCGCGGTCTCCTCGCCACGATGCGCCGCGAGCTGACGGCGGAAGTCGGCAATGATCGCGGCCAGCGCGCCCAACCGGCGCTGCTTGGCGAGCACGCCCAAGAAATTCTGTACGGTCTGGCCGAGGCCCATCCTGTCGGCCAGGGCCGACATCGCCTTGCCCTGCCCGTCGCGGCTGACCACAGGGCTAGCGATCATTCGGGCGAGTTCCGGACTCTCCTCGATGGCGCCCCCCAGCAAGGCCAGATCTTTCTCGACCTGTTCCAAAGCATGTTGCTCGGAAGCAAGCTCGAACAAGGCGGTGGCGTAACGGCCGGCCGGCCCGGATGCCGTGGTGTCAGCAGGCAATCTCAGCTTCCCCGACTTGCTGGGAGAATAGGCCCGTTATTGGGCGTCGCGGATGACCGCGCTTTCACCCTCGTGAGGCGTGGTGGGCTTAACACACGCCCCCGGACCCGACAAGCCGACCGTCCTGAGCCACATCTAAGACGGTTTGCCGCAGCGATGCGGGAAGCTCTCAGGGACCCGTCTTCCGGCGGCCTGCTGCCACCGTGGGCCACAATCGGTCCTACATCGGCGTGCATGGTAGGAGTTGGGCTGGTAGGCGTTGGCCGCGCTGGCATCGGCCCGAACCACCATGGAATCCGGATACACTTCATGGCGCTGACATGATGGCATTACGACACGTCCTCTTGGCACTCGTTTGCGTCCTTGGGCCGTTTGCAGCGCGCGCGGATACGCCGCCGGAGCCCGTCCAACGGTTCATCGAGCTGATGGATGATCCCGCCGTCCGTGGCTGGCTGCAGGGTGAGCTCGCGGCACGCCAAGCGCAGGCGCCCACCGGACCGGCACCCGCGACTGACCCGCTCCCCCTTCAGGACCGTCTCGCCATCGGCGTCACGGATCTGCGCCGCAGCGCCGCGGATATGCTGAAGGCTGCGGCCGAGCTGCCGGCGGAGTTGGCACAGATCGGAACCCGCGTGCGAACGGAACTGCATGATAGCGGCCTCATCTGGGCGGCCGTTCTTGTGTTCGCCTTTGCGGCCTGCGGACTTATGGTTGAGTATGGCTTCCTGCGCGCTACGGCCGGCATCCGTCGACGCGTGCTGCATCGCGCGCCGGAGTCTGCCGGAGGCGGCGTTGCCGCGCTCGGGATGCGCTTGCTCCTGGCTACCGGCGAGATCGCCGCCTTTGCCGTCGGCAGTATCGGCGCCTTTGCTGTGTTCGCATGGCCCCCGTTGCTCAATCTGATCGTGCTGACCCTGCTGGCCATGGTCGTGCTGACCAGCGCCGCATGGACGACCGCCAAGATCGTGATCGCACCATCCAACCCGACGCGGCGGCTGCTACCGCTGACGGACGCGGCCGCGAGTTTTGCGAACAGCTGGGTTCGCTGCCTGACAGCACTGACCATAGGCGGCTGGCTGATGGTGCAACTGCTGGTGGCAATGAGCGCACAACCCGCAAGCGCCGATGTCGTCGCGGCCTTGCTGGGCCTCCTGGTCTTGGCATTGGCACTGCTCGCTGTGTGGCAGGCCGTACCGCATATCAGGCGCTATCGATCGACGGCCGAGCAGGCGGCGATGGCAGAGCAGACCTGGGGCGTCGACGACTTCCTCCCGATGACCCTGTCTGTCCTGCTGCCGGCTATCTGGTTGCTGTGGAGTGTGGGCGCGCGCAGTGCGGCCAGCACGCTGCTCCTGGCATTGGCAACCGCGACGGCATTATGGCTTAGCCGGCAGGTCATCGAGCACGTTGCCGGCATGGGCCAATCGCCCGCAGCCGGGCAGCGGGCACCACTAACCGCGCGCGTCGTGCGCAACCTGCTGCTGGTCGGTGCCGGCGTAACCCTGCTGCGGATCTGGGGCATCGACGTGGCCGGCCTTGCCGACAATGAGGCGCCTGGCATGCGCCTGCTACGCGGTGCCGTCGACGCCATCCTCATCCTGCTCGTGGCCGACCTCGGCCTGCATGGCCTACGAGCGACCATCGACCGCCAGCTGGACGCGGCCGACGACGGTCTCGATCCAGATCAGGCGAGCCGCCGTGCCCGCTTGCGCACCCTCCTGCCCATCGTCCGCAACGTGGCGATGATCATCTTCGCGGTGATGGCCGTGCTCACCGTCCTGGGA
>JAPJRA010000284.1 GCA_030824835.1 Geminicoccaceae bacterium
GTATAGAGATTGTCGCCCGGGCGATACTCGTGATCCCAGTCCGGCCCGGGGTTGCCGACGCCCCAGAACAGCGTGTCGCTCTTCGGGTCGTACGAGCCCGTCACCCAGGTCGAGCCGCCGCCGGTGGCCGCGGCATTGTAGCTGTCCTGCCATGTGTCCGAACCGGGCTCGCCCTTGGCCGGGATGGTGTAGGTGCGCCAGACTTCCTTGTTGGTCGCGATATCGGTGGCGGCAAGCCAGCCACGGATCCCGTACTCGGCACCCGCCACGCCCGTGATGGCCAGCCCGTGAACCACGAGTGGTGCTCCAGTGATGACTTCGCCCTTGTCGGGGTCGGCGACTTGGCGCTGCGACACGACCTCGCCCGTTTCCTTGGAGGTCACGAGCAGCCGACCGTCCAGCGTGTGCGAGATCACCTTGTCCTGCCAGAGGGCCACGCCGCGATTGTCGACACCGCAGCAGGCGACGGCCCCGGCCCATTCCCGATCGGTCTTGGGGTCCATCTTCCAGACCAGCTTGCCCTGGCCGCCATGGGCATCGATCTTGTACACGGAGCCCCAGCCGTCGGTGACGTAGAGGAAACCGCCCTCGGCGATCGGCGTGCCTTCGAGACCCCCGTGGGACCAGATGCCACCGCCCTCGACGCCACTCAGCGCCATGGTCCAGGCAACCTTCAGGTCCTTCACATTGTCCCGGGTCACCTGCGTCAGGGGCGAGAAGCGGTGGGCCGCATAATCGCCGTGGTGGAGCAGCCAGTTGCCCTGCGCCTGTTCGCCGTCGAGCAGGCGTTCCTGGGTGACGGGGCCCGTCGGAGCTGCAGACTGCGCCCGCACCTGCAAGGGCACCAGCGCGCTGCAGGCCAGGGCCAAGGCCAAGGTCGAGCGGAGACATCCACGGCTGAGTGGCATTAGGCAATTCCTCCCTGATCACTGGCGGCCGGATCTGTGTCGGGCCTGCAAGTTCGAGCGGCACGCTAGAACGATTCTCTCAACTCGCAAGTGCCTTTGCATGCATGAGACTACCCGCTCCACCGCCTTCAGATGAACCAAACCGCTCCAGCCGTCGATAGATGTTGACCGACATATATTGTTGCGAAACATGGAAAATGTTAATTGTCCATGCAAATACCTAATAACCAATAACTATATAAACAATATCCTGAATAAATTACTGTTATATTCATGTATAATTGTTAATTATTGCTCATTCGTATTGGTACGATACAGCTGTTTGATTCGATTCTCGAGCATATTATCTTGAATTGACATAAATTTCTGCGACAACCAATTTGGGCTACCGTCTTGAATTTACATTCTGGCATAAGTTGCGTGAGGCAGTTCATGCCAAACAAGCTCTGGCGGACGCCCTACCGCGCAGCCGGATTCTGTCGTGTAGGTTGATCGCGACCTCCGTTGAGACATCAGGCCGATGTTCAGTCGCGCACTTGAGCAAGTGTGTCATGCGTTCTGGTAATGGCGCGATCGGCTCGACGCATGCGCCACCGGTCGCGATGGGAAGGACGCATGAGAGTAGTTGGCTATCGCGACCGCGCCGCCCTAGGCGTCGGCCTCCGGCCCGCACAGATGCAGCAACGCCACACCGATCAGCAGCACGAAGATGCCGGCCGTCGCCTGCCCATTCCAGGTATGCGACTGCCACATGGCGAACCACTCGCCCGCAACGACCAGAAAACCCATGCCATAGAGCAGCAGACCCATGCTCAGGCCAATGATGGCAACGCCCCGGGATTCGACAAACGCGCGGTGGTCGCCTGCCGTAGCACGGACCAGCCGGATCACGCCGACCCACAGCACCAGTGCCGTCAGCACCTGCCAGGTGATGATGCTGCCATAGACGGCATGCTGCAGCCTGGAGTCGGTGATCGCGCGCCACATGAGGCCAGGGTCCTGGAAGGTCGTGTCCATCGCCATGACATGGCTGACGAATTGCCAGTTGGCGCCGTAGTCGGTGATGTTGCCGAAGGCGACCAGCGTGAAGAAGCAGGCGACCGTCACAACCAGGGCGATGCGGGAAAGCCGGACCGCCCTCATGGCCGACGTCGCATCAAACCATCGCCATTCACCGGTGAGCTGTTGGCGCCCAGGAATCGCCAGGGGACCACGCTGTCGAGGAACTCCCAGCGCCGCTCGTCCGCGCAGATGCGGCTGAGCGTCTCAAGGTCGGCGTCGTTCTCGAGCGGTTCCATTGCGGGCAGCGACTCGGTGTCCGCTCGCGCCGCGCCAGGGACAAGGGCATCGGATTGTGCGACGCCCAGCAGGTCTCGACGCGTTGGCATCAGGCTTCCTTGAGCTGCGTCACGCTAGAATCGGCACGATGTTGCCCACGTTGCCCTGCTGATTCAGCGCGCTGGCCGAAGGCAGCGGGCTACTCGAGCAGCTCCGGCCAGGGCACGATGGTTGACTTCACGGTGCGCATCGCCATGGCGTCGGCGATGGCACGCGAGATGCCGTCGGTATCGAAGCTGTAGAGCGTCTGCATGTCGAACCACGGGTATTTGTGGCGGGCGCGGTAGAGCATGTCGACGCCGAGCGGCAGGTCGTTGCCGGTGAAAGCCCACGAGCCCAGCACGTTGAGGTCCTTGGTGCAGATACGATGCCAGCTCGTGGCGATGGCGCCGGCGTCGGTGAACTGGCCCATCTCGACATAGGTGCCGCCGTCGCGCAGGAACTCGATTCCCTCGGGGCCGGCGCTGGGGTGGCCGGAGCAATCCATGACCAGGTCCGCCCCAAAGCCGCCGACGATCTCGCGTACGCGGGTGATCCGCTGCTCTGGTGTGGTGACGGCCTCGATATCGACCGTGGCCGCGGCGCCGAACTTGCGCGCGAGCTCCAGCCTCGGCGCTTCGGGTGCGCCGACGCAGATCACCCGGCCGGCACCCATCTCCTGGGCGGCGGCCACGGCGAGGATGCCGATCGGGCCGGAGCCCTGGATCACGACGGTATCGCCCCAGCGGAAGCCGCCCGCCCGGATGGCGCGGTTGAAGGCGCGGATGCAGGAGGTGAGCGGCTCGGCCAAGGCGCCCAGCCGTAGCGGCATGTCGTCGGGCAGCTTGTAGATCTTGGTACCCGGCAGCATGTCGAGGTCGACATAGACATGCTCGGCCCAGCCGCCCCAAAGATGCGGTGCCTTGTCGAAGCCGAGATACCGGCCGTAATAGACCGGCGTCAGGCATTTGTTGGCGCTCTCGGGATAGTGCACGCAGTAGTGGCACCGACCACAGGGCATCAGCGGTGGGATCATCACCTTTGATCCGACCTCGAGTGGCTTGCCCATGAAGTCTTCGGTCAGGCGGTGCCCCTTCTCGACGATCACGCCGCCGATCTCGTGGCCGAGCGTGAATGGCCACGGCAGCGGCTTCGGCCAGTGGCCCTTGAGGATGTGCAGGTCCGTGCCGCACACACCGCAGGCACCGATCTGGATCAACGCGGCGTTCTCGGGCACCTGCGGCCGCGGCACCTCATGGATGACTGGGGCCGCACCGGGCCCGGCGAACGTCGCCACGCGGATCGTTTTCATCACCACCTCCCGAGTTTTCCGGCTTTTCTAGACCCGCTGGGACTGCTCGCGCAGCTCGAATTTCTGGATCTTGCCGGTTGAGGTCTTGGGCAGCGGCCCGAACACCACCTTCGCCGGTGCCTTGAAATGTGCCAACCGCTCGCGGCACCAGGCGATGATCGCGGCCTCGTCCGCCACCGCGTCCGGCTTCAGCGCGACGAAGGCGCACGGGCGCTCGCCATAGGTCGGGTCCGGCATCGCCACCACCGCCGCCTCCATCACGGCCGGGTGGCGGTAGAGCGCCTCCTCGACCTCGAGCGAGGAGATGTTCTCGCCGCCGGAGATGATGATGTCCTTGGCGCGGTCCTTGACCTCGGCGTAGCCGTCGGGATGCAACACGGCGAGGTCGCCGGTGTGGTACCAGTCGCCGTGGAACGCCGCGGCGGTGGCGGTGGGGTTCTTGAGGTAGCCCTTCATCACCGTGTTGCCGCGCAGCATGATCTCGCCCAGCGTCGTGGCGTCGGCGGGCACGGGCGCCATGGTCGTCGGATCGGCTACCATCGTGCCGGCCAGGGTGGGGTAGCGAACGCCCTGCCGGGCCATCAGGCCGGCGCGCTCGGCCGGCGGCAGGGACGCCCAGGCCGTCTGCTCGATGCACACCGTGGCCGGGCCGTAGCATTCGGTGAGGCCGTAGAGATGGGTGACGTGGAAGCCCATGCTCTCCATGGCCTCGATCACGGCACTGGGTGGCGCGGCGCCGCCGGTCGCCACCTCGACGGTGCGGGCGAACGTGCGCTTCACCTCGGCCGGCGCGTGCACCAGCATGTTGAGCACGATCGGCGCACCGCACAGATGGGTGACGCCGGCATCGGCGATCAGCGGGAAGATCACCGCCGGATCGACCTTGCGCAGGCAGACATGCGTGCCGCCCACGGCCGTCACCGCCCAGGTGTAGGTCCACCCGTTGCAGTGGAACATCGGCAGCGTCCACAGATAGACCGAGCGGTGGCTCAGCCCGAACGTCAGCGCGTTGCCCATGGCGTTCAGGAAGGCGCCGCGATGATGGTAGACGACGCCCTTGGGGTTGCCGGTGGTGCCGGAGGTGTAGCAGAGCGAGATCGCGTCCCACTCGTCCGCCGGCGGTTCCCAGGCGAAGGCCGGATCGCCGCACTCGAGCAGGGCCTCGTAATCCATCGCCCCCAGCAGCTCGCCGGGTGCGGCGGGGTCGACGATGTCGATCACGGTGATCGGGCGCTGCACCTGGGCCAGGGCCGCCTTGATCACCGGCGCCCATTCGCTGTCCGTCAGCAGCACCTTGGCCTCGCCGTGCTCCAGGATGAAGGCGATGGAGGTGGCATCGAGGCGGAAGTTGAGGGCGTTGAGCACAGCACCCGCCATCGGCACGCCGTAATGCGCCTCCAGCATCGGCGGCGTGTTCGGGCACATGACGGCCACCGTGTCGCCACGGCCGACGCCGAGGCCGACGAGCGCGCTGGCGAGCCTTCGGCACCGCCGGTCGACCTCGCCCCAGCTCACCGCCTGGCGGCCATAGACCACGCCGGCCCGATCGGGGAACACGGACGCGCACCAGGAAAGGAAATCGAGCGGCGTCAGCGGCCGATGATTGGCCAACCGCCTGGGCAGGCCCAGCTCGAAAATATTGTCGTCGGGATTGTTCATGGCGGCCTCCCTGTGCTGCCTGCCCAAAATGCCCCGGGACCGACGGTCGGGTCCAGCCGCAGCGGCGGCGCCGTCACCGGGCGCTCGGCCTGCGCCACGGCCAGGCTCAGCATCAGGATCAGCACGGTGGCGTGGTAGACCGCGTTCAGCAGGTTCTGCAGGCAGGCTTCGGCCACCAGGTCGGCGGCGACGGCCAGCATCAACGCCCGCAGCACCGGATCGGGCTCCACCCGGGCGGCCCGGAGCGCGCG
Source organism: Geminicoccaceae bacterium (assembly GCA_030824835.1). Taxonomy (GTDB): domain Bacteria; phylum Pseudomonadota; class Alphaproteobacteria; order Geminicoccales; family Geminicoccaceae; genus Benzoatithermus. The sequence goes on from JAPJRA010000284.1 coordinate 5,448, forward strand.
GCGGACCAGCAGCGCCAGCAGCAGGACCACGAACAGCAGCCCGATCGGCCCGGCCTCGACCCAGAAGCGGACAAGCTCGTTGTGCGGCCACTCCAGGAGTTCGGTGCCGTTCAGCTCCGGCCGCCCCCCGGCCAGCAGGTCGCGCACCGCGCCGAGCCCGAGGCCCCAGGGCCGATCGCCGGCGAGCGCCAGCCAATGGGCGATGCTGGTCCAGCGACCGGAGCTGAAATCC
>JAPJRA010000285.1 GCA_030824835.1 Geminicoccaceae bacterium
CTGCGGGTCACCGACGCGGTGAAGAGCGCGCTGCCGCAGCAGGCGCCGTTCCCGGCCGCCATCGTGCACAAGGGCGAGGCTCTCGAGGCCATCGTCGTGGAAGAGGGCGGGGCGTAAGCGATGCAGGTTCAGATTAGGAATCTGGCCGCCGACGAGGTGGGCTCCCTGGAGCTCGCCGACGCCATCTTCGGCGTCGAGGTGCGGTCCGACATTCTCCACCGCGTGGTGCTGTGGCAGCTGGCCAAGCGCCGCGCCGGCACGCACAAGGTCAAGACCAGGGCCGAGATCGCCCGCACCGGCGCCAAGTTGTACAAGCAGAAGGGCACCGGTCGCGCGCGGCACGGCTCGCGTCGGGTCAACCTGTTCCGTGGTGGCGGCGTGACCTTCGGTCCGGTGGTGCGCGACCATGCGGTCGACCTGCCGAAGAAGGTCCGTGCTCTGGGCCTGCGCTGCGCGCTGTCGAGCAAGGCCGCCGAGGGCAAGCTCGTGGTGCTGGACGAGGCGCGTCTCGCCGAGCCCAAGACCAAGGCGCTGCTGGGTGCGCTGGACAGGCTGGGCCTCGGCTCGACGCTGGTCATCACCGGCGTCGAGGTCGAGCGGAATTTCGAGCTTGCGTCCCGCAACCTGCCGCAGATCGACGTCCTGCCGGCGCAGGGCCTGAACGTGTACGACATCCTGCGCCGTGACACGCTGGTGCTGACCCAGGACGCCGTGCGGCAGATCGAGGAGCGCCTGGCATGAACAAGTTGGCAATGTACGACGTGATCGTGGCGCCGGTGGTGACCGAGAAGTCCACCCGGGTGTCCGAGTACAACCAGGTCGTGTTCAAGGTCAGGAAGGAAGCCACCAAGCCGGAGATCAAGGCTGCGGTGGAAGGCCTGTTCGGCGTGACCGTGACTGCCGTCAATACCCTGATTCAAAAGGGCAAGATGAAGCGGTTCAAGGGTCGCGTCGGCTTCCGTTCGGACGTCAAGAAGGCGATCGTGACGTTGGCCGCCGGGCAGGCCATCGACGTGACGACGGGGATCTGAGCCGATGGCACTGAAGACCTACAACCCCACCAGCCCGTCGATGCGTCAGTTGGTGACCGTCGACCGGAGCGAGCTGCACAAGGGCAAGCCGGTCAAGAAGCTGACCGAGGGCTTGTCGGCTTCGGGTGGACGTAACAATCACGGTCGGATCACGACGCGTTTCCGTGGCGGTGGCCACAAGCGCACGTACCGTCTGGTCGATTTCAAGCGGCGCGCCCAGTGGGGCGCGGCGGCGACCGTCGAGCGGCTCGAGTACGACCCGAACCGGACGGCGTTCATCGCGCTGGTCAAGTACGAGGACGGCGAAGTCGCCTACATCCTGGCGCCGCAGCGGCTGCAGGTCGGCGATAAGGTAGTGGCCGCCGACCGCGTCGACGTGAAGCCGGGCAACGCGGCGCCGCTGAAGTCCATCCCGGTCGGCACGATCATCCACAATGTCGAGCTGAAGCCCGGCGCCGGTGGCCAGATGGCCCGCTCCGCAGGCTCGTTCGCGCAGCTGATCGGCCGTGACGGCGACTGGAGCCAGATCCGTCTGGCTTCCGGCGAGATCCGCCGCGTGCGTTCGGAGTGCATGGCCTCGATCGGGGCGGTGTCCAACCCGGACCACCAGAACATCAATTACGGCAAGGCCGGCCGGATGCGCTGGAAGGGCCGCAAGCCGCACAATCGCGGTGTCACGATGAACCCTGTCGACCATCCGCATGGCGGCGGCGAAGGCCGTACCTCGGGCGGCCGGCATCCGGTGAGCCCGTGGGGCCAGCCGACCAAGGGTCACAAGACCCGCCGCAACAAGAAGTCCACGAGCATGATCATCCGCAGCCGCCACCTGGCCAAGACGAGGGGAGCGTAAGATGCCCCGCTCGGTTTGGAAGGGCCCGTTCGTCGACGGTTACATCTTCGACAAGATCGAGGCTGCCCGCGCGTCGTCCCGTAACGAGATCATCAAGACTTGGTCGCGTCGGTCGACGATCATGCCGGACTTCATCGGCCTGACGTTTGCCGTCTACAACGGCAAGAAGTTCGTGCCGGTCTACGTCACGGAGAACATGGTCGGCCACAAGCTCGGCGAGTTCTCGCCGACCCGGACCTATCACGGTCACGGCGCCGATAAGAAGGCGAAGAGGAAGTAGACCATGGGCAAGCCGAAGCGTGAACGGTCGCTTGCCGACAACGAGGCGTTGGCGGTGGCCACCTTGTTGCGGACCAGCCCGCGCAAGCTCGATCTGGTGGCGGGACTGATCCGCGGCCTGGATGCGGGCCGGGCAGTGATCGCGTTGGAGTTCTCGCGCAAGCGAATCGCCCAGGATGTTCGCAAGACGCTCCAGTCGGCGATCGCCAATGCCGAGAACAACCACAATCTCGACGTCGATCGGCTGTTCGTGGCCGAAGCCAGCGTCGGCAAGCACATGGTCATGAAGCGGATGCATGCCCGTGCGCGCGGTCGTTCGGGCAAGATCGAGAAGCATGTGAGCCAGCTGCGGATCATCGTGCGCGAGCGGGTGGACGTCGCCGAGACCGAGATGGAGGCCGCCTGATGGGCCAGAAAGTCAATCCGATCGGGCTCCGGCTCGGCGTCAACCGGACCTGGGACTCGCGTTGGTACGACGACCGCAACTACGCCAAGTTGCTGGCCGAGGACCTGCGCCTGCGCAGCTTCATCGAGAAGCGCCTGTCGCAGGCCGGCATCAGCCGCGTCATCATCGAGCGTCCGGCGAAGCGCGCCCGGATTACCATCCACACCGCCCGTCCGGGCGTGGTGATCGGTAAGAAGGGTCAGGAGATCGAGGTCCTCCGCAAGGAGCTGGCGGCCCTGACCTCGGGCGACGTGCACCTCAACATCAACGAGGTCCGCAAGCCCGAGCTCGACGCCAAGCTGATCGCCGAGAACATCGCCCAGCAGCTCACCCGTCGCGTCACGTTCCGACGGGCGATGAAGCGCGCGGTGCAGTCGGCGATGCGTCTGGGCGCCCAGGGCATCAAGGTGGCTTGCGGTGGTCGCCTCGGCGGTGCCGAGATTGCCCGCAGCGAGTGGTACCGCGAGGGCCGCGTGCCCCTGCATACGCTGCGTGCCAACGTCGATTTCGCGCGCGCCACGGCGCACACCCCCTACGGCACCTGCGGTGTCAAGGTGTGGGTGTTCCGCGGCGAGATCATGGAGCACGATCCCATGGCCTACGACAAGCGGCAGGCCGAGGCCGGCCAGTCGCACGGCCACGGTCATGGTCGGGGTGACCGGTCATGATGCAACCGAAGCGGACCAAGTTCAGGAAGGCCTTCAAGGGCCGGATCCATGGGCTTGCCAAGGGCGGCACCGATCTCAATTTCGGTGCCTACGGCATGAAGGTGGTGGAGCCCGGCCGGATCACGGCCAGGCAGATCGAGGCGGCACGGCGCGCGATCACCCGCCATCTCAAGCGCGTCGGCCGCGTCTGGATCCGGATCTTCCCGGATCTGCCGGTGTCGAAGAAGCCGGCCGAGGTTCGGATGGGCAAGGGCAAGGGCTCGGTCGAGCTCTGGGTCTGCCGCGTCAAGCCGGGTCGGATCATGTTCGAGATCGACGGCGTGTCCGAGGAGCTGGCGGTCGAGGCCATTCGCCTCGGTGCCGCCAAGCTGCCGCTGGATACCCGGGTGGTCCGGCGCGTGCACGAACCTGTCGAGGAGGCGGCGTGATGAAGGCGTCGGATCTCCGCGCTCAGACCGCGGATCAGCTACGCGACCAGCTCGTGCAGCTGAAGAAGGAACAGTTCAATCTGCGCTTCCAGAAGGCCACGGGCCAGCTGGAAAGCACGGCGCGGGTACGGCAGGTGCGTCGCGACATTGCCCGCATCATGGGTGTGCTCGGCAGCCAAGCCGCTGCCGCGGCGCAGGGTTGAGGAGAGAGCGGCGATGCCGAAGCGTATCCTGCAGGGCACCGTGGTCAGCGACAAGGGCGACAAGACGGTCATCGTCTCGGTCGAGCGTCGCGTCATGCACCCGATCTACAAGAAGTTCATCCGTCGCTCGAAGCGGTATGCGGCGCACGATGCCGACAACCGTTTCAAGGTCGGTGATGTCGTCCGTATCGCCGAATGCCGGCCGATCTCGCGCACGAAGCGCTATGAGGTTCTGCTGGAAGCGGCGCAGGCGGGCGCTCCGTTGGCGATGGCCGCGGGAGCCGAATCATGATCCAGCCCGAGTCCAATCTCGAGGTGGCGGACAATTCCGGGGCGCGTCGGGTGCAGTGCATCCGCGTCCTGGGTGGTTCGCACCGGCGGTATGGTGGCGTCGGTGACGTCATCGTGGTGGCGGTCAAGGAGGCGATTCCGCGCGGCAAGGTCAAGAAGGGCGACGTCCACATGGCCGTCATCGTTCGGACCGCCAAGGAGATCCACCGGGCCGACGGCAGTGCCATCCGCTTCGACAAGAACGCTGCGGTGCTGATCAACAAGCAGGGCGAGCCGATCGGCACCCGCATCTTCGGACCGGTGACGCGTGAGCTGCGGGCCAAGCGGTTCATGAAGATCATCTCGCTCGCCCCGGAGGTGTTGTGATGGCCGCCAAGGTCAAGAAGGGCGACCGGGTGGTGATGCTGGCCGGCCGCGACAAGGGCAAGGAAGGCGAGGTCCTCAAGGTCCTGCCGGACGAGAACCGCGTCGTGGTCCAGGGCGTCATGGTGGCCAAGCGCCACACCAAGGCCGGCCCGCGTAACCCCGAGGGCGGGATCGTCTCGAAGGAGGCGCCGGTGGCGGTCTCCAACGTGGCCCATCTCGACCCCAAGGACGGCAAGCCCACCCGGGTCGGGTTCAAGTTCCTCGAGGACGGCCGGAAGGTGCGCTACGCCAAGCGCTCCGGCGAGATTATTGATCGCTGAGTGACGTAGAATGACACGGTTGTTGGAGCATTACCGCGAGGTCGTGGCACCCAAGCTGCAGGAGGAGTTTAAGTACAAGAACCCGATGCAGGTGCCGCGGATCGAGAAGATCGTCATCAACATGGCGGTCGGGAAGGCGGTAGCGGACTCGAAGAAGCTGACCAATGCTACGGTCGAGCTCGGCAAGCTCAGCGGCCAGAAGGCCGCGATCTGCCGGGCGCGCCGTTCGGTGGCCAACTTCAAGTTGCGCGAGGGCATGCCGATCGGCTGCAAGGTCACCTTGCGCCGGCAGCGCATGTACGAGTTCCTCGACCGGCTGGTCAACATAGCGCTGCCGCGCGTGCGCGACTTCCGCGGCGTCTCGCCGAAGAGCTTCGACGGGCGCGGCAACTACGCCTTCGGCGTCAAGGAGCAGATCATCTTCCCCGAGATCAGCTTCGACGAGGTCGAGGAGACCCGCGGCATGGACATCATCATCTGCACGACGGCCAGGACCGACGAGGAGGCCAAGGCGCTTCTCGCCGGCTTCAACATGCCGTTCAGGAAGTGACGGGGCGAGGTTAGATCATGGCGAAAAAGAGCGCCGTCGAGAAGAACAACCGCCGTCGCAAGATGGTGGACCGCTTTGCGGCCCGCCGGGAGGCGTTGAAGGCCGTCGTGATGAACCGCGAGGGCGATCCCGGCGAGCGGTTCGAGGCGACCATCAAGTTGGCCGAGCTGCCGCGCAACAGCTCCAAGATCAGGATACGCAACCGCTGCTCGCTGACGGGCCGGCCGCGTGCCTATTA
>JAPJRA010000286.1:0-1568 GCA_030824835.1 Geminicoccaceae bacterium
ACCTTGTAGAAGCCCAGCTTCTCGTCGTCGTACGGGCCGACCCACTCGGCAGCATCGATCGTGCCCTTCTCCAGCGCCGGATAGATGTCGCCGCCCGCGATCTGCTGCGGCACGACGCCGATCTTGGTCAGCACCTGGCCGGCAAAGCCGCCGATGCGGAACTTGAGCCCCTTCATGTCCGCAACGGTCTTCACCTCCTTGCGGAACCAGCCGCCCATTTGCGCCCCGGTATTGCCGGCCGTGATCGCATGGACGCTGTACTTGGCGAAGAACTCGTTCATCAGGTCCATGCCGCCGCCGGCGTTGAGCCAGGCGTTCTGGCCCCGATAGTTCATGCCGAAGGGAATGGTCGAGGCCAGGGCGAACGTCGGGTCCTTGCCGACGAAATAGTAGGAAACGGTGTGGCACATCTCGACGGTGCCGTTGCTCACGGCATCCAGCGCCTGCAGGCCCGGCACGATCTCACCCGCGGCAAAGACCTGGATCTGGAACTTGCCACCGGTCATCTCGGAGACGGCCTTGGCCAGCTCCTCGCCGGCGCCGTAGATCGTGTCCAGCGACTTCGGGAAGCTCGAGGTCAGGCGCCACTTGAGCTCGGGCATCTCCTGCGCAATGGCGGGCTTGGGGAAGCTCGAGGCGGCCACGGCCGCGGCACCCGCCGTCGCCGCCGCCGCCTTGCCGATGAATTTGCGCCGGTCCGTCATGAAGCTTGCCTCCTAAGTTCAGCCGAATTGCTGGTGACCGGTATTTCGCCGGCACATCAATCGGATCCGAACTTAGCGGCAGGGGTCGGGGAAGCAAACCGTGGATGCGGGCCTTTCACGCCGCTCGGGCGGAAAGATGCCGCGCCCCGCCCATCAGACCAGCTCTTGCGCGATCCACTCGGTGATCGACCGGCGTCGGGGGGCCCAACCCAGCAGCTCGGTCGCGGCCTTGCCGCGGACCCGGCTGTTGGAGCCCAGCGCGAACACCGCCATCTCCCGACCCCAGGCCGCGATCGCCGGCTCGGCGGCCCACGATTGCGCTTCGCTGAGCCCGAGGCGGGCGGCGATGGCCCGTGCCACCTCGCGCAGGGACTCCTCGCCGCTCTCGACATACATGAAGCTGCCGGCGGGCGCCTTGGCGAGTGCCAGCGCATACAGCGCCGCGACATCGGCGATGTGCACGTTGGACCAGCGATTCAGGCCGCGGCCGATATAGCGCGCGATGCCAGACGTCCTGGCCTGACGCACCAGTCTGGGCACCTGCACACTCTCGGCCGGCGCGCCCATCGCGTTGCCGTAGATCATCGTGTTGCAGAGCACCACCGAGCGGATGCCGGGGGCGCCCAGGACCCGTCGGTCGAGCGCCACCCGGGCGGCCTTGTCGGGCTCGGGCGTCAGCGGTGTGTCCTCGTGGAAGATCCGCTCGGACGGCTCGCCCATCGCCTCATCGCCGACGATGCTGCTGCCGCTGGTATGCACGAACGGCTTGCCCGAGCCGGCGAGCCCGGCGATCAGTGCCTCGATGGCGCCACGATGATCGCTGCTGGCGGCATTGACGACGCCTTCGGCCGCACGGGCTTCGGC
>JAPJRA010000286.1:1578-5667 GCA_030824835.1 Geminicoccaceae bacterium
CCGGCATGATGCCGTGGGCGGCGACCGCGTCGGCCTTGGCCTGGTCGCGGACCAGGCCGCGCACCTCGTGGCCGTCCTTGATCAGGGCCGAGGCGACCGCGCCGCCGATGAAGCCGTTGGCGCCCGTGATGAAGATCCGCATTTGCGTCGTCCTGTGGTCGGTGGTGACGAGATAGGAGGTAGGCATCGGCGCGCGCGCAGACTATTTCCGGTACGGGATCAGTACCTATGAATGGCAGTCACCAATGCCGCGCATACCGATGGAGCGATCCGGCGAGATGGAGGTCTTCCTGCGGGTCGTGCGGGAGGGCGGTTTCTCGGCCGCGGCGCGCAGCCTCGATCTCACGCCGTCGGCGGTCAGCAAGCTGATCGCACGGCTCGAGGCCCGGCTCGGCGCCCGTCTGCTGGTGCGGACGACGCGGGCGCTGACCCTGACCGAGGAGGGCCTGGCCTACCAGCGGGCGGCGCTGCGCATCGTGCAGGAGCTGGACCAGGCCGATCAGGCAGCTTCCGCCGGAGCGGTCCGTGGCCGACTGCGGATCAACGCCTCGATCCCGTTCGGGACGATGTTCATTGCACCGACGCTCCCCGTCTTCATCGCCCGCCATCCCGACCTGATCGTCGACCTCAGCCTGACGGACGACGTCATCGACCTGCTGGCGGTGCGGACCGATGTCGCGATCCGCATGGGCACCCTGCCGGACAGCGCGCTGATCGCGCGCAAGCTGGGCCAGAGCCGCCGCGTCGTCTGCGCCGCACCGGCCTATCTCGCGCGCAAGGGCGCGCCGCAAAGGCCCGGCGACCTCGCCCGGCACGACTGCCTGACCTTCAATTTCCGGCGGGTGCCCGTCGGCTGGCCGTTCCGCGAGGATGGTCGTGACCTGGAACAGCCCGTCTCGGGCAGCCTGCAGGTCAACAGTGGCGAGACGATGCGGCAGCTGGCACTGGCCGGCGTCGGCATCGCGCGGCTCGGCTGGTTCCATGTCGCTGCCGACATCGCGGCCGGTGCGTTGGTGCCTGTCCTGGAGGCGCACAATCCCGGGGATCTCGAGCTGATCCATGCCGTCCATGTCGGCGGTGGCCAGGTGCCGGGCCGCGTGCGCGCCTTCGTCGACCACATGGCCGAGGTGACCGCCGGATCGCCGCTGCTCAGGTCGGGCTGACGTGCCCGATCAGGCCGGGAACCGCCGGTCCGGCCCCGGGATCCGGCCGGCATTGCCGAGCTCGATCACGTAGCCGAAGTCCTGCTCGGTATCGAGATAGTAGTGCTCGTCCTGGTCGAACCGCCCGCTCTGGGTGACCGCATAGCCCTTGCGCGCATAGTCGGCCACGGCCTTGGCGCAGTCGGCGTGGTAGAGCTTGATGTGATGCAGCCCCTCGCCCTTGCGCTCCAGATGCTCGTCGTAGATGCAGTAGCCGGACACGGGTTGCAGCAGCTCGAGCTGCATGCCGTCGCGCCACGCCAGCGCCAGCAGCGCCTTGTGGGTTGCGGGCTTGCCGCGATAGACGAAGTCGTCGACCTTGGACGCGTCGAACTCGTAGACGTCCCACGGCCCGATGCCGCACACTTCCCAATGCCGCCGCATCGCGGTCTCGAGGTCGCGCACCACGTACGCGATCTGGATGATGCTGCCCTCGTTCATGGCCGAGCCTCCCGTTGTCGCAGCGGTCCAGCCGGTCCCGGGCCTATCCGGCCCGGCGCGCCGGTGGCTGCGGGTTGTTCGCGGGATTGGTATCGTATTTGTGGAGCCGCGCAATCACCTCGCCACCCACCATGGGCCGCAACTCCGCCTCCAGAGCGTCCGCCTGTGCCTTGGGGTAGACCTGATCGCCGCCGACATAGAGCGTGAACGACTTCAGGTACTTGGCCTTCTTGACCGGATCCTCGATCGTGGCCTTGGTCCAGTCGTAGAGCGGGTACTGGGCAATCCCTTCCCGCTCGGCCTCGGCGCAGTAGCCGGCGAAGGCGTCGTATTGGCAGACCGCCTTGGCGTGGTGTTGGCGCAGGATGGCCACGAGGGACTGAAGCGTCGGATCGTCAGGCTGGCTGCGCAGCGTCTCGGCATGACGTTCGTCGACATCGATTCGCAGCTGGTATTGCCATTGCTCGCCCATTCTTGCGCTCCGAAAATGCCGCGACACCGGCGAAATAGGTTTGGTAACGGCTACTGACCAGAGCATACGGCGCTCTGCAGGTGAAGCATGGCATCGCTGCAATCATTCCAAAAAAAAATCCTCGTCGATCTTCTTGATATGAAAAGTCTCCTCAATCCGTACTCCCACATTGAATCGAATCATGAGGGCCGCGAGTTGCTCACCGTCGATCAATACGATACGATGCGAAACGCGCTCAGCGGTGTCAACCGCGGCCGCAGTAAACCTGGCAGTTGTTACCAATAACCCTTTGGAGGCCTTGAAAATTTCGAGACTACCAGCGAGCGCGTGGACGGTACTTGGGCCAATGGCTTTATCACGCGAATAGCGCTTCGCCTGGACGTAAACCCGATCCAGGCCAAGAGCGTCTTGCCGAACTACAACATCCACACCTTCGTCGCCAGCGCCACCGATTACCTCCGCCGTAGCATCGTTGCCACCGCCATAACCCATGGCAACCAATACTTTCATGACCAACGCTTCGAAAAATGCGGGCTCACGCTGCAGAATCCGATCTATGACGTCAGTGCGAAGCACGCCCTCGATCTGCTTATGCGCACGCGCGATTATTTCATCAGGCGTGGCGTCGACTGTCGGTAGCAGTACGGCCGACGGATCTGAAGTTTCGCCCCGAAAGGCCGCTAACTCAGCATATCGGCCGAGGTATTTTAGGTCGATACGGTCCGGCTTTTCCTCGAGTGCCAGCCGCCCGCGCTGGTCGAGAAGGTAGTGTGCCCGCCGCGGCCGTTGGATGAGGCCGGTTTTGTTCAGATAAGCGATCGCCCAATGCGTGCGGTTGGCAATCACCGCTTGTTTGCCGCTCGGCAACAGCTCTGCCCTTTCTGCGGCCGAAAGGTCGAAGCGATCAGCCATGGCTGCGACGAGCACGGATGTCCGCGTCTCGCCGCGTGCAGCCAGCTCGATCAACACTGGGAGCATAAGGTCTTGAAAGCCCGGAATAGGCATATCTTTTCCACAAATCTGACGGGGACACTGTCAATGGATTAAAATGTGCGGTAGAAACTTGCAATTGACGACCAGATCAATAATGATACCGGCATTGTATAATTTCGACCTGCTGAGCTTTACCGCTACCGGCTACCCGATAGACCGATCTGTGCTCCCCAGTGATCCGGCGTGACCACCAGCCGCTGAGATTCCCCTTGAGCGGTTCGGGCTTGCCCAATCCCCTAAACGGCTGTCGGCGAATGTCGGCGAGCAGGAGGTTGATCTTAGCGAGCGTCGCAGGATCAGACTGTTGCCATAACAGATAGTCTTCCCAGGCGTCGGACGCCCAGAGCAGCTTCACGCGACCGGCTCAGCCTCGGTCAATTCGCCAGCATCGGCCTGGGTGATCGATCGTAACAAGCGCTCCGCATTACGGGGGCTGCGCAGCAAATGGAGGGTTTCCGCCATGCTCTCGTATTCTTCGAGGGAAAGCATAACGACGGAACGAGCGTTCTGGCGTGTTACAATCACCGGCGACGCACTGTCGCAAACCTGATCCATCACGGCGGCGAGCCGCTGGCGCAACTGAGAATAGGTGACAACGGTCATTGGCATGGCCCTAGAAGCACTGTACAGAAATGTGTACGCTAACATGCTTAGTCAAGAGTAGGTTGTGCCTACGCCGCCCTGCCCTCCTCGACCGCGTGGCAGGCCACCTGCCGACCGTGCAGCAGTTGCAGCTGCGGCACCTCCTCGCGGCAGCGCGCATTGGCGAGCGGGCAGCGTGGGTGGAACACGCAGCCTGGAGGCGGGTTCAGCGGCGACGGCAGCTCGCCCACGAGCTTCGGCCGTTGCCCGCGGCGCGACGGGTCGGCCACCGGCGAGGCCGCCAGCAGGGCCTTGGTGTAAGGGTGCTGCGCCGCCTCAAAGATCGCCTCCCGGCTGCCATGCTCGACCGCCCGGCCGAGATACATCACCAGCACATCC
>JAPJRA010000287.1 GCA_030824835.1 Geminicoccaceae bacterium
ACCCCCGACCGCGCGGCTCTGGCCGTGCTGGCCGCGCGCCTCGCTCCTGACCTTGCCTCGCATCTGGGCACGATCGTGCAGGAGGTGACCCCTGCGCTGTTCCAACGCCTGGCCCCGACCCCGCCCCGCACAGGCGCGCTGGCCCTGGCGCGGCGGCCTTCCGCCCCGGCCACCGACCTGCTGGCCACTGCCGCCAGCGAGCCCGTCGTCCTTCTGGAGAATCCGAGCGATCTCGGCAATATCGGGGCAGTCGTGCGGGTAGCGGCCGCCGCCGGGGCGGCGGCCGTGCTCACCACCGGCCGACACGACCCGTGGCACCCGACGGTCTTGCGCGGTGCGGCAGGCCTGCATTTCGCTCTACCGGTACGCCGCATCGCAGCATTACCAACCACCGCACGGCCACTTCTGGCCCTGCACCCCGAAGGCGCGCCGCTCGTTCCGGCCTCCATCCCACCCAGCCCCATCCTGGCATTCGGCACCGAGCGGGGCGGGCTCGGGGCCGACCTGCTGGCGCGCGCCGACATCCGGGTGGCGATTCCAATGCAGGCCGGCGTGTCCAGCCTCAACCTCGCCACCGCGGTCGCCGTGGTGCTCTACGCCTGGCGCCTGACAAGGGGCGCCGACTGAGCGATTGTCATCAGCTGGTCTTCGCAAACGCGGTATTGCATCGCAGCGCATTGTGGCGCTTTTTCATCGACCAAGGTCGCGCTGCCGTCATGGGGCACGCAAGCGACCACAGACCTCAAGCTGGAGAGCACCATGGACCACCTGCTCACGGTAGCCTTCGGCAGCCACGGCGCCGCCCGATCCGCGCTGGACCTGCTGCACGACGACAGTGCGGCGGACGTTCCGGATGCCTGCGTCGTCTCGCGTGACGTGGACGGTACCATCGATGTGGCCGTCATCGACGGCGACCACGTGATGGATGCGGGCCAGTGGGAGCGCCTCGTGCGCAGCCTCGCGGTCGACGGTGACTTGGCCGGCCTGCCGAAGGAGTTCAGCGAGCAGGTCGCGGCCTCGCTGCGGCCGGGCCGGGCCACGCTGTTCGCACTGACCAACGGCGCCGACCTCGACCCGCTCGTGGCCCGCCTTGGCGAGGGCGAGCTGACGCTGAGCTGCGACCTCGGCGATGGTGGCCGGGAGGCATTGCGCCGCCGCATCGAGAGTCTGCCGGACGATCCGCGTGCCGCCGATCCGATGGTGTGGCAGGCGGGCTTCGGTAGCTTCCAGTAGCGCTGCCGCCCGAAGCTTGCCTCGGGCAGTGCCGGCGGCTAGGGGTGGCGCCCAGCCCACTCCAGCCCTACGGGTCACTGCGATGCGTCTGGCGTACCTCTCCGCCCTCCTCCTGGCCGCGGTGTTGGCCGACGGCTCCTGCGCCCTCGCACAGCAGCAGGCCCGGCCGGTGGCTCCGCCTCCACGTATCGGCGACAAACTGGTCGGCACCAGCTGGCAGGCCCAGGCGATCGACGGTCAGCCGGTGGCGACGCCCGCCGACATGACGATCGACTTCCTGCCCGGCGACCATGTCCGCGGCCAGGCCGGCTGCAACCGCTATGTCGGGCCGTTCGCCAGCCGCGGCGACCGCATCACGCTGGGCATTCTGCGCCAGAGCCGGCTCCCTTGCGACGATACGCAGCGGGCCGAGCAGAAGCAGTTGATCGACCTCCTGCACGGCGCCACCCTCGCCGCCCTGGTCGACGGCACGCTCGTGCTCACCGGCCGGCATGGCGAGGAGATCCGCTTCGTGCCGCGCGCGTCGTGACCGTTGCCCGATGCGCGACACGGCTGTTGGCCCTGGCCCTGGTCGCCGGATGCACCATGACCGATCATGATGGTCTCCTTCCCCCCGGTCTCGCGGACACCAGCTGGCGCGCCGAGACCTTGGCCGGCAAGCCGCTCGACGCCGACAGTGTGGTGACGCTGCAGTTCCTGGGTGACGACCGGATCGCCGGCAAGGCCGCCTGCAACCGCTATAACGGGCCGTTGCGGGTCGTTGACGGCAGGCTCGTGGTCGGCCCGCTGGTGTCGACCCGCATGGCCTGTCCGCCGCCGCTGATGGAGCTGGAGGCCGCGTTCTTCGCGGCCCTGGAGGGCGCCCAGCGGTTCAGCCGCGACAATTCGGCCCTGCTGCTGCACAGCACGGCCGAGCCGGCACCGATCCGCTTCGAGCCGTTCACGCCGCCCTGAGCCGTCACGGACTCGGCATTTGACTTCGGTCGCCTCCGGCGCGACAGGCCATGCCGCCGCCAGGCCTCGATCGGGGTTGTGCGCGGTACCAGGAGAGCCCATGCCCAGCGACAGTCACAGTCGATCGCCATTGCCGTCGGAGACGCGCTCGCTGGCCCGATTCTGATCGATCGGCTCACCCGGGCGCCGCCGACGGCTGTGGCGACGACCGGAGATGAGCCATGTACGACACCGTCGACGTCGAGCCCGATACCTACGACGCGCCCTCTCTCGCCCTGGCGAGTTCCACCTTGGCTCTCGCCGACGAGCGCGCCGCGGACATTGTCGAGATACTCAACCAGCACGAGCCGGACGAGGCGGCCCGGATTCTGCAGAGCCTGCCGCTCGAGCGCGCGGTGGAGGTGCTGGACCAGCCTGGTCTCGACAGCGGCCCGGAGATCGTGGCGCTGCTGCCGCGCGCGCAGGCCGCCGCCTATCTCGCCGCCATGTCGGCGGATCGCGTCGCCGATCTGTTCCGCGAGCTTGAGGAGCCCGCCCGCACCGAGCTCTTGGCCCGGCTGGACGATGAGACCAGGTCGGCACTCCTGAAGCTGCTCGCCTATCCCGAGGAGAGCGCCGGCTCGATCATGACCACCGAGTTCGTGTCGGTGCCGTCGACCTGGACCATCGCCCAGGTCCTGCATCACATCCGCATGGTCGAGTGCACCCGCGAGACGGTCTATGCGGTGTTCGTCGTCCATCCGGTCCGGCAGACACTGATCCACGCCGTGCCGCTGCGCCGGCTGATTTCCGGCGACCCACACGCCAACGTGCTGACCGCCGCCCCCGCCCGGCGGCCGGTGACGATCACCGCCCTCGCCCCGCGCGACGAGGCGGTCCGGCTGATCGCCAAGTACGACCTGCTGGCCGTGGCGGTGGTGGATGCGAAGCGGCACGTGCTCGGCATCGTTACCGTCGACGACGTCATCGACACCATGGTGCAGCGGCAGACCGCCGAGGTGCAGCGCTTTGGCGGCATGGAGGCGCTGGACGAGCCCTATATGGACATCGGCTTCTGGCCGATGATCCAGAAGCGCGCCGGCTGGCTATGCGCGCTGTTCCTGTCGGAGATGCTGACCGCCTCGGCGATGCAGGGCTTCGAGAGCGAGCTTGAGCGGGCGCTCGTCCTCACCCTGTTCATCCCGTTGATCATGAGCTCGGGTGGCAATTCCGGCTCGCAGGCGACCTCGCTCCTGATCCGGGCCCTGGCGCTCCGGCAGGTCGACTTGCGCGACTGGTGGCGGGTGGCGTTGCGCGAGCTGCCGACGGGCCTGATGCTGGGCGCCATTCTGGGCCTGATCGGCATCGTCCGGATCACGCTCTGGCAGGAGCTGGGCATCTACGATTACGGCGAGCACTGGCTGCTGGTGGCGCTGACCGTGGGCACGGCCCTGCTCGGCATCGTCACCTTCGGCTCGATGACCGGCTCGATGCTGCCGTTCGTGCTGCAGCGGCTCGGCTTCGACCCGGCCACGGCCTCGGCCCCGTTCGTGGCGACCCTGGTCGACGTCACCGGGCTCGTGATCTACTTCTCGGTGGCCCTGGTGATCCTGCGCGGCACGCTGCTCTAGCTGCGGGGCGGTCGGGCCGCTCAGAGCCAGCCCGACCGCCGGAAGCGCCAGTAGAGCAGCCCGGCCGTGCCGAAGATCAGGCCGAGCACCATGTAGTATCCAAAGTGCCACTGCAGCTCCGGCATGTTCTCGAAGTTCATGCCGTAGATGCCAGCGATGGCCGTCGGCACCGCCAGGATCGCGGCCCAGCCGGCGAACCGCCTGGACACGTCGCCCTGCCGCGCCGATTCCAGCAGATGCGCCGATTCGAACGCGAAACTGAGCACCTCGCGCAGCCCGTCGATGGTCTCGTTGACCCTGACCACGTGGTCGAGCACGTCCTTGAAGTAGGGCCGCATGTTCTTGTCCATGAACGGCAGGTCGACATGGCGCAGCCGCGAGCAGACCTCGACCATGGGGGCGGCCACCCGGCGCAGCCGCACCAGCTCGCGGCGCAGCTCGTAGATCCGCTCGATGTCGGCGCGGCGGATCTGGTCGGCGAGCAGCCGTTCCTCGATCGCGTCCGCCTCCTCGACCGCCTCCGCCACTACCGGCATGTAGTTGTCGACCACATAGTCGAGCAGCGCGTGTAGCACGTAGTCGACGCCGTGCTGCAGCATCCGGGGCGAGGCCTCGCAGCGCTGCCGCACCGGCGCGTAGGACTGCGAGGAGGCGCCGTGGCGGACGCTGATGATGTAGTCCTGGCCGACGAAGATGTGGGTCTCGCCGAACTCGACCTTGCCGTTCTCGAGCGCCGCCGTCCGCAGCACCACGAACAGCGAATCGCCATAGACCTCGAGCTTGGGCACCTGGTGCGCCGAGAGCGCGTCCTCGATCGCGAGCTCGTGCAGCCCGAACTGCGCCTGCAGCGTGCGCAGGTCCTGCTCGGTCGGCTCCTGGAAGCCGATCCAGACGAAGTCGCCCTTCTCGCGCACCCAGGCGGCGCTGTCCCCGAGCTGGATCTCGGCGATCCGCATCCCGCACCGGTAGGCATAAGCGGCAACGACGCGACCCATGGGCGCTCCCTTCGCGATCCCGAGCAGCGACGTCTATAGCGGCGGAAAGCCCGACGCGTCAGCCCCGCCGGCGCATATGGACCGCGATGGTGACGGTTCGAGGAATCGGGGCCAATCCGCCCGCGCCGCGATCCCGCGTTGACCATCCGCGCAACTCTAGCTAAGATGACTTAGCTAGGAGTTCGCAATGGCCACCTATCGGATGCATTTCGCCAAGACCCATCTCTCCGAGCTTGTCGCCCGTGCCGAAGCGGGCGAGGAGGTGATCCTGGCCCGTGGCAGCAAGCCGGCGGTGCGCCTCGTCGCCCTGGCTGCGGATCGCCCGCAGCGGCAGCCCGGTCGTCTCAAGGGCCGTCTCGCCGTTGGCCCGGAGTTCTTCGAGCCGTTGCCGGACGAGGAGCTGGCGGTCTGGGAAGGCGGCCGATGAACCTCCTGCTCGACACGCACGCCTTCCTCTGGTGGCTGGCCGACGACCCCGCGCTGCCCCGGACGGCGCGCGTCGCCATCGCCGCGCCGGCGACCCGCGTCCATGTCAGCGCCGCCACCGCCTGGGAGATCACCACCAAGCACCGGCTCGGCAAGCTGCCGGGCGCCGGTCTGGTGGCCGCCAATGTCGGGGCCGAGATCGCTGCCGAGGGCTTCGCCGAGCTGCCCGTGTCGGTCCGCCACGCAGAGCGCGCCGGGGCGATGCCCGGCGCGCACCGCGACCCGTTCGACCGCATGCTGATCGCCCAGGCCCTCGACGAGGGTCTGACACTGGTCTCCAACGAGATGCTGTTCGACCAGTTCGGCGTCACCCGCCTCTGGTCCTGAACCCGCCCGCCCTTGCCACCGCCCCCCGCTTGCGGCTTCATCGCCCCTGCAACCAGGG
>JAPJRA010000288.1 GCA_030824835.1 Geminicoccaceae bacterium
GAGCTCGACGACGCCGAGCTGCCATGCATACAGGGCGGGCTGCGCCAGGGCCGGCTCCTCGATGCGCGCTGCCAGCGGCCCATCCCCGAGGAGATCGCGCAGACGCCAATCGCAATCCATCCCGGCGAGTTCGCCGTCCAGCCGGTCGATCAGTGTGGCAAAGGTCGGCGAGCGGGCCAGAAGGTCGCGACCCATGCCGGACCAGACCCCACCATTGCCGGCAAAGACAAAGACCGCACCCGCATCGCCATGGACGGCCTGCGTCGGCTCGGCACGGAGCAGCACGTGGCAGTTCGTACCGCCGAAGCCGAACGAACTCACGCCGGCTGTAGGCGGGTGCGTGCGCTCCGGCCAGGACTCCACCTCCGCCTGCACGGCTAGGCCGAGTTCGCCGAAGGCGATGTGCGGGCTCGGGCTCTGGAAGTGCAGGCTGGGCGGCAGGCGGCGCGCGTGCAGCGCCAGCACGGTCTTGATCAGCCCAGCTGCACCGGCTGCCGCCTCGAGATGGCCGATATTGCTCTTGACCGAGCCGATCCTGAGCCGCCGGTCGGCCGGGCGGCCACGGCCCAGCACGGCACCCAGTGCTCCCGCCTCGATCGGGTCGCCCAGCGCCGTGCCGGTACCGTGCGCCTCGACGTAGTCGACCTGCTCGGGCGCCAGCCGGGCCACCGCCAGCGCGTCCTCGAGCATCGCGCGCTGTGCATCGGGATTGGGCGCCGTCAGGCCGTTGCTCGGGCCGTCATTGTTGACGGCGCTGCCCAGGATCACGGCGTAGATGCGGTCACCATCCGCCCGCGCCTGCGCCAGGGGTTTCAGCGCCACGAGCCCACCACCCTCGCCACGGACATAGCCGTTGGCCCGGGCATCGAATGGCTTGCAGCGCCCGTCGGGCGCCATGGCGCCGAACTTGGTCATCGCGATCGTGCTCTCCGGCGCAAGCAACAGATGCACGCCGCCGGCAAGGGCGATCTCGGATTCGCCGGACTTCAGGCTCTGGCAGGCCAGATGCACCGCCACCAGCGCTGAGGAGCAGGCGGTATTGACCACCAGACTCGGGCCCTCCAGTCCCAGCGCATAGGAGATGCGGGCGCTGATGATGCTGGTGTCCTGGCCGGTGGCGGTATGCTGGGCGATGCCCTCCGCATCACTTAGGAGCCTTGCATAATCACTCCACATGGCACCGAGAAAGACCCCGGCGCGTCGGCCGACGAATCTGGACGGCCGCCAGCTGGCATCCTCGAACGCCTCCCAGGCCAGCTCCAGCGCCAAGCGCTGCTGCGGGTCCATCTGCGCGGCCTCGCGCGGGCTGATCTGGAAGAACGCCGCATCGAACTTGTCGACCTGATCCAAAAAGCCGCCCCACCGGGTGCTCATGCGGCCGGGACTGCCCGGGTCGGGGTCGTACAGTCGGTCGATCGGCCAACGGTCGGCGGGCACCTCCCGGATCGCGTCGACCCGGTCCATGATCAGTTGCCAGAAGGCGGCCGGATCGGCGGCGCCGGGCAGACGGCAGGCAAGGCCCACGATCGCAATCGCCTCGTCGGGTGCCAGCGGCACCGGCGGCGGCCGCACGGTCCCCGTGACCCCACCGGCCAGATAGCGGACCAGACGGTCGAGCGTCGGATGATCCCAGACGATGGTGGCCGGCAGCGGCCGGCCCAGCTCTCGGGCCAAGGCCTGGATCAGCATCCGGGCGCCCGCCGAATCTAGGCCGTAGCGATGGAAGCGCTCGCGTGCGTCGATCACTCCGGGGTCCAGCCCAAGCTGCCGTGCCAGGGCATGGCGGACGAGCCCCTCTAGATCGGGGCCGGCAATGTCCCCGCTCATCCGACTCGAGCGAGCAGATCTTCGGCGAGCGCATCGGCAAGCGCGCCGCGCTGCTCGTTCAGGTAGAAGTGACCGCCTGGGAAGATCCGCCGCGAGGTTGGTCCGGCCACAAGGCTGGACCAGCCCGCACTCGCGGCAGGGGCCGATTGCGGGTCGGCGTCGCCACCGTAGAAGGTGAGAGCGCAGGCAAGGGGCGGCTCGGGCACGAAACGGTGGGTCTCGAACACGGCGAAGTCAGCCTTTAACGTCGGCAGGAACAGGGCCATCAGCTCCGGCTCATCCAGGATCATCTGCGGAATGCCACCGTAGCGCGCCTGGATCTCAGCGACGAAGGCCTGATCCGAAAGCAGGTGCAGTGGGCGCTCGTCGAGCACCAGGTCGGGCGAACGTCGGCCGGAAACGACCAGCAGCTCGGGCAGCCGTTGGCCGCGGCGGCGCAACTCACGGGCGAGCTCGAACGCCACCAGCGCACCCATGCTGTGGCCGAACAACGCATAGCGGCCGGCCAGACCTGGTCCCAGCGCGTCCGCCAGCGCCACGATCAGCGGCGTCATGCGGGCGTGCGCCGGCTCGCGGAAACGGGCCTCGCGGCCGGGCAGGAGGATCGCTTGGAGCTGGATCGTCTCGGGCAAAAGCGAGGCGAGCGGCACGAACATCGCGGCGCCACCGCCGGCATGGGGCAGGCAGAAAAGCTGCAGCTCGGCGCTCGGGCGCCGGATAGGCACGGTCCACCATGATCCACTCACGTCCGCGTTCCGTCCCCCGGCAATGTGTTTGTTGTCAGCTTGCACGCGCCTTGGTTCTTACCAGGACTTGCCATCAAGACTAGACAGAACTGCTCCGAGAAGAATGCGACGGTGCGTTCGCCCGCCGTCACCATGATGTGCTCACCGTCGCCAGCAAGGGATGCGCCCGAGTCATGCTGCATCAGGCCGTCACCCTACATCTCGTCGAGTCCACCAGGACGGCTCCAGACGACGAGGACGGCGAGTTTTGCAACTTTGCTATCAGCGAGGAACATATTCCTACTCCGCTCCGGCCTCGCCGCGAGCGGCGCAAGGTGAAGATCGGGCCGGCGATGGCGCAAGAGCGCCAACGTGGCTTGTGGCTGGTGACGGCGATGCTCGCCTACCTGGTTCGGGCAAAGCTCAACTCCTGGTTCAAGAGTGATGCCGAAGACATAAATGCGGTCGCTCTGCGGTCGATGCTCGAGCGCTTCGGCGGCCTGTGGATCAAGCTCGGTCAGCTCTTGTCCTTACGTACCGACATGCTTTCGGACCCGATGTGCCGCGAGCTGTCGCGGCTCCAATTCGAGGCCGTGGGCTTTCCACCCGCCGAGGCGGTAGCCGTAATCGAGCGCGAGCTGAAAGGTCCGCTGACCAAGTTCTTCAGCCGGTTCGAGCTGGCACCGTTCGCCGCCGCCTCGGTCGCGCAGGTCCACCGCGCGATCCTCAAGGGCAGCAACGAGGTGGTGATCGTCAAGGTCCGACGCCCCGGAATCGTGCCGGCGTTCGAGCGCGACCTCCGGCTGCTGCAGCGCTTGGTCCGGGTCCTCGACACGCTCGGGCTGGCCCCGCACGTGCGCTGGCACGATGCGCTGTGGGAACTCGAGCAGATGATGCGCGAGGAACTCGACTACCGCTACGAGGCGGCCAATCTCTACCGCCTGCGCAAGAGCACCAAGTCACACGGCGTGCACGTGCCGCGCCCGTTCTTCCATCTGTCGACCACAGCCATGGTCGTGATGGAGTTTGTACCGGGCGTCCTGATGTCCGAGTATATCGAGGTTGCAACCCAGGACCCGGAGCGGGCCGCAGCATGGTGTGCAGCCAATGCGATCCGGCCGAAGAAGGTGGCGCAGCGGCTGTTCGTCTCTGCCCTGCGGCAGCTGCTCGAGGACAATCTGTTCCACGCGGACCTGCACCCTGGCAACATCATGCTGCTGAAGAATGGCCGCGTGGCGCTGATTGACGTCGGCACGATCGGGACAATGGAGCGCGAGTTCCTCGAGCTTTACCTGATGAGCCTTAGCGCCCTGGCGAAGAAGGATTTCAACCGCGCGGCTGACTATTTGCTCCGCCTTTGCCCGGAGCTGCCCACGCTGCAGCTCACGGCGCTCAAGCGTGATCTGGTCCGAGGCTATCGCCAATGGGAGGCGCGCACGCATTTGCGCAACATTCCTTACCACGAAAAAGCGCTGACCAGTGCCGGCGCAGCTTCCGGGCGAATCCTCTACAAATATCGGGTACAGCCGACCTGGGCCTTCATGCGCATCAGCCGCACCTGGGCCACCCTCGATGCGTCGTTGCAGTTCCTGATTCCAAACGCCAACTACATGCAACTGTTCAAACGCTATTTCGTGGGCGCGCGGTTACGGACTGTGCGGGCAAAAGGCCTACGCCAGACCTTGGTGGACCGGCTCGTCCAGGCCAGCCAATCGATCCACGAGTACGACCTGCTGCTCAAGCCGCTGCTGCGCAACGAGACGCTCTCGCTCACCGGCTCGGTCAGCAAACTCGCCACCATGGGTGGTGTCATTCTGCGGGGGCTCATCTTTGCCTTCGGCTCTGGGCTCATCCTCGCCGTTCTGGCCCACATCTATAATCATCATAACTACAATTTTGAAGGAATCGGCGATGATGCAGACAATATACTGGATTTCATGGGTGGTATTAGTTATGCAGAGTCGGCAGTATACATATGCGCAATTCTATGGATACTATGGATATGCCGGAGGTTGCTTCGTCTTGTCGAGCGCCCGGAGTTATAGGACATGAGCCGTCGCCTGGGCCCAGAGGAGACGAAGTATTGGCTGCTCGGTCTCAGCCAACCGTTCAACATCGTGCTCGCTCTCGGCGTGGAGCGATGGCGGGCGCCGCCGGGGCTGGCGCTTCCATCGGCGGGGACTGGTGCCGACGGGCTGCCACGCTGGACCGCGCCGAACGGCGATGGTCTGATTCTCGCTCGGCAGGGACCATGGATCGAGGCTGCCGAAGCCGCGCTCGCCCAGCCCCTGGGAAGGGCCGGTACCGCACCCTGGCAGCTCACCGTGGTCGAAGAGCGCGGCGGCATGGTCCTGTTGCTGGCTTTCAGCCATGCCCTGGCGGACGCGCGCGGCGGCCTCGCCCTGTTGTCCAGGCTCCTCGAAGGCCAGCCAATGCCCCCACAGCCACCCGCCTTCGAGGAACTGCTTTCTGCCGAGGCCTATCCTGCGCCGGCAGTGGCCGATGAGGTGCTCGCTTGGTGGAGCCGCCGCCTGTCCGAGCGGTTGCGGTCGCTCGACCCGGCGCGGCTTGCCGGCCTTCTGCCCCGGCCGCCGGCGACCCGGCTGCAGTTGAGCATGCTCGAGGCACCGCTCTTTCACCTGTTGCGACAACGCTGCCGGCAGGAGGAGACCACGCTGCATGGGGCCGTGGTGACGGCGCTGGTCGAGGCCGGAGCCCATTCCCAGTTGGGGCACGCGATCGACATGCGGCGATTTCTGCCGGCTCCGTTCGCGGCCGAGGCTTGGTTCGGCCTTTCGCACCTGACGACCGATGCACCAGAACCCGGACCGTTCTGGACCCGGGCGCGGCATGCCCGGGCCCTGCTGCAGCAGGGGCTGGCGGCTGGGCTGGCCGGTGCCGCCCTGGCCGAGCTGCCCCGGACGCTGGTTGCCGCCACAGTCCGAGCGATCACGGCGCCCCCCCTGACGGTGAGCAATAACGGGCGCTTGCCGCTGCCGGTCGGACCGCTTGGTCGCGCCACATGGGTCATGGCACTGGCCGGCGCCAATG
>JAPJRA010000289.1:0-4514 GCA_030824835.1 Geminicoccaceae bacterium
GGGGTGAGAAGCCCGCAGCGATGGCCGGCGGCGCCATCGACGTGGTCGTGACCATGGTCGCCTACGACGCGGCAACGGCGGTGGCCACCTTCACCACCCCGGACGGCGCCACCCAGAGCGTGGTCGTCCACCCGGCGATGCGCGCGTTCGCCGCGGCGCGGCATCCGGGGGATCGGGTCGCGGTGGAGCTGACGCGGGCAGTGGCGGTGTCGATCGTGGAGACGACGGGCTGAGCAAGTCCGGCGGCGGTGGGCGGTGGCAGGCGGCGCCGATCGGGAAGCGTCACCATGACCGGGGAAGTGGCCAACATCGGTCGATCCGACCCGGTACGGTGAACTCTCATTCAGTCTTTGGCTGCCCGAGAAGGTCGGGGGTGGACATGCTCCCCCGAGTCCGAAGGGTTGAGCCTCGGGTCAGTACTTCGGACAAATCATTCACGCCTCGCTCAACCTCGTTATGGTTTCGTTGGGGTGACTTGGTACGACGAATGATCCTCGACAATATGTAAATCGACTCACGTGCCCAATCTTTTACTGAAGCATTTCATGATCGGGTCCAATACCGTGGCTGGGCATTGGTCACAGTCGCAGGTTGCAAGAATCGGTGTCTTCTCAGCTTTTGTCCAGCTGAATAGCCGTTCGGCGGGGACGTTGGTGTGATCTAGATCAATGACCGCAACAGGTGCCAGTATTTATTCTTATAACTGCGGTTCCACAAGGCCGCGCGCCCATGGAAGAAGGACTGGAGCAATGAAGCCGAATCTGTTGATCCACGCTGGTGCAGTGGCGTTGGGCGTGGCCATTTCGGGCCTGACGTCGCCGAGTTACGCGTGGACCATGAGCGAGGTTCTGCAAACGCCCACAGGTTCCAGCATAAGTCGTATCGAGGCGCTCGTAGTGCCAAAAGAGGCGCCGAACGACATCATATTTTCCTCCATGAACATTGGTTCGGGGTGCGGAGGTGGTACGCCAGCCTCGATCTGGAGGGCTACTGTTGATCCAATCTCGCATAAGGCGATCAGAGTCAATTTTGTCCAGAAACTATCGCAAGTCCAGAATACCCGGGGGACATTGTTTGAGAGCTCGAATGGAGACTTCTTCAGCGGAGGTGGCTGGTGCGGACCGAAGCCACCATACTACTCGACCGATGGCGCTGTGACTTGGCAGCCGGCGACCAGGGGTGTTCATCCCCCGAACTCTACCTTCAGCTTCACAGGATTTGGCGGGCAAGTGTATGCCGGGGCTGGCTACGATCCCTATCCGGGACAAGTTTATCGTTGGCTTGGCCCACAAGGACCAGACATGTTTCAACTTGTCCTGTCGATTCCCCGACCAAGAACAATCGTAGGTGCACTGATATCGTTCAAGAATACGCTGTTTGTGGGATCATCTGTTTATGGAAGTGGGGATTGCAATGGAACTACTGCAATATATAAAAGCAATGATGGCATCATATTTGATAAGACTTCCGGAATTCCAGACTGCGCTACGGTGCTGCATTTTATGAAAGTGCAAGGTCGTCTGATCGCGGCTACCATAGATTTGGGTAGCGTAAACGTCGTACTTTACGAGTGGGCTGGTGCTTATTGGCAAGCGAAGGCAACCGTGCCCTTGTTAGGTGTGGACTATTATCTGATCACGAGCGACGGCCGGAGCATTTTCGCGTTCGGAACACCGAGGTCCGGTCTCAAGGCAACATTGTACCGCTCCAGCGACCTGGGAAGTAGCTGGAGTAACTTTGCGACTACGCCTCGCGACGCACCTGCGGTCACTGTGATCACCGCTCACGGCGGTGGGATATTGGCGGCTTCGATGGGCGACGCCAATGGCTTGGCGCACATCTACTGGTATCCGACCAAGTAGGTGGTGCCTGTCCATCGCGCCGACCTGCCGGCGGGCACGGTGGCGGCGATCCTGCGGCAAGCCGGGCTGAGCCAGGAGGTGCTGTCGGACCTGCTGCACGGATGATCGGGCGATGGTCGTTCCGACCGCGCCCGGCATTATATCGGTGGGTGCCCGAGGGAGGCCTCGCGGCCTTCCTCGGACTTTCTCGTTCGCCTACCGGCCCTCGGCCTGCTGGAGGCTTCCCTGGCCCTACCTGTGGCTCAGCTCGCCGCCCGGAGCGTCTGCCTTTCATCCTTCAGCGCCTCGGCCATCAGGAACGCCAGCTCCAGGCTCTGCTGGGCGTTGAGCCGGGGGTCGCAGTAGGTGTGGTAGCGGTCCTGCAGGCCGGCGTCGGTCAGGCCTTGGGCACCACCGGTGCACTCGGTGACGTCCTGGCCGGTCATCTCGACATGGATGCCGCCGGCGTGGGTGCCTTCCGCCTTGTGGATGGCGAAGAAGCTCCTGACCTCGGCCAGGATGCGGTCGAAGGGCCTGGTCTTGTAGCCGGTGGAGGACTTGATCGTGTTGCCGTGCATGGGGTCGCAGGCCCAGACGACCGCACGGCCCTCGCGCTGCAGGGCGCGGACCAGCGGCGGCAGGTGGCGGTCGATCTGCTCGTGGCCCATGCGGCTGATGACGGTGAGCCGGCCGGGCTCGTTGGCCGGGTTCAGCGCGTCGCACAGGCGGAGCAGGTCGTCGACCGGCATGGAGGGGCCGGCCTTGACGCCCAGCGGGTTGGCGATGCCGCGGCAGAACTCGACATGCGCCCCGTCGAGCTGGCGGGTACGGTCCCCGACCCAGAGGAAATGCGCCGAGGTGTCGTACCAGCGGCCGGTCGTCGAATCGATCCGGGTCATGGCCTGCTCGAAGCCCAGGAGCAGGGCCTCGTGCGAGGTGTAGAGCGCCGTGCGGTTGATCTCGGGCGTGGTCAGGTCGGTGACGCCGCAGGCCTGCATGAACTCCAGGGCCTCGGTGATCCGGTGCGCCATGTCGCGGTAGCGCTCGCCCTGCGGGCTGCGGTCGAGGAAGCCAAGGGTCCACTGGTGGACGCGGGTGAGCGAGGCATAGCCGCCCTGGGTGAAGGCGCGCAGCAGGTTCAGCGTGGCCGCGGACTGGGCGTAGGCCTGGATCTGCCGGTTCGGGTCGGGCGACCGGGCGGCTTCCTCGAACTCGATGGCGTTGACGATGTCGCCGCGGTAGCTCGGCAGCTTGCGGCCGCCCATCTCCTCGAGGTCGGACGAGCGCGGCTTGGCGTACTGGCCGGCGATGCGGCCCATCTTCACCACCGGCACGCCGCCGCCGAAGGTCAGGACCACGGCCATCTGCAGGATGACGCGCAGCGTGTCGCGGATCTTGTCGGCCTGGAAATCGGCGAAGGCCTCGGCGCAGTCGCCGCCCTGGAGCAGGAAGGCCTGGCCGGCACAGACCTCGGCCAGCCGGTCCTGCAGCGTGCGCGCCTCGCCGGCGAAGACCAGCGGCGGGTAGCCCGAAAGCTTGGCCTCGACCTCGGCCAGAGCCGCCTGATCGGTATAGTTGGGCATCTGCTGGACGGGGCGGTTGCGCCAGGAAGCAGGCTGCCAGTCGCGTGGCATGGTGGTGGTCCTTCTGGTCGACAGAACGGCGCTCATTGGCCCGGCGCCGGTTGGAACATGGTGACGAACTCTTCGGCCGCGGAGGGATGAAGCGCCACCGTGCTATCGAATACCGCCTTCGTGGCCCCGGCTGTCAAGGCCACGGCGAAGCCCTGGATGATCTCGGCCGCGTCCTCGCCCACCATGTGGCAGCCGAGGACGCGATCGGTCGCCCGGTCGACGACGAGCTTCATCATGGTCCGGCCGGTGCCCCCGGTCAGCGTGTTGAACATCGGCCGGAAGCTGCTGCGGTAGACGGTGACGTCGTGACCGGCGGCACGTGCCTTGGCCTCGCTGAGCCCCACGGAGGAGGCCTGGGGCAGGGCGAAGATCGCGGTCGGGATGGTCGTGTAGTTCACGGTGCGCGGGTTGGCGTTGAACAGGGTCTCGGCCAGGGCGCGCCCCTCCGCGATGGCCACCGGCGTGAGGTCGAACGCCATGCCGTCCAGGGCGGTGCCGGCATGGTCGCTGCAGTCACCGACGGCGAAGATGCCGTCGACATTGCTGCGGTAGCCGGCGTCGACGGCCACGGTGCCGGAGCGGTGGAGGGTGACACCCAGCTCCTCGAGGCCGAGGCCGCGGGTCTGCGGCACGGGCGAGCGGCCGGTGGCGTAGAGCACCATGTCGACCTCGAGCGGGCCGCGGCTGGTGGTGAGGCGCAGGCCGCTGCTCCTGCGCTCGATGCGCTCGACCACGGTCTCGTTCCACATGGTGAGCCCGTGCGCCTCGACCTCGACCGCCAGATGCTGGCGCAGGTCGTGCTCGAAGCCGCGCAAGGGGAGGTCGGCGCGCAGGATCAGCGTGGTCCGCGAGCCCAGCGCGTTGAAGATGCTGGCGAGCTCCAGGCCGATATAGCCGGCGCCGATCACCGCCAGGCGCTCGGGCAGCGGGTAGACGTCCTCGAGGATCTGGTCGGAGGTGACGGCGTGCTCGATGCCCGGCAGCTCGGGCAGGCTGGGCCTTGCGCCCACGGCCACCAGCACGCGGGCAGCGGTGACCG
>JAPJRA010000289.1:4524-5591 GCA_030824835.1 Geminicoccaceae bacterium
CCTCGATGTGGAATCCGTCCTCGCCGCGGCCGGCGATGCGGGCATAGGTCGCGAACAGCTCGACCCCGGCATTGGCCAGCATCTGCAGGTAGATGCCGTTGAGCCGGGCGATCTCGGTGTTGCGCGCCTCGCACAGGCGCTCGAACACGAGCCGGGGCTCGCTCAGGTCCCAGCCGTAGCAGTGCGCCGCCTTGAACCACTCGGCGAAGTGGGCGCCGTAGTGCATCAGCTTCTTCGGCACACAGCCGCGGATCACGCAGGTGCCGCCGACGCGGCTCGCCTCGGCGATCCCGACCTTGGCCCCGTGCGAGGCGGCACGCCGGGCGCAGGCGACGCCGCCGGAGCCGCCACCGATCACGAACAGGTCGAAGTCTGGCATCAGGCCTCCCGTACCGACGACAGGTGCCGGCGCCGTGCGGATATAGGCTGCGATGCCTTCGGGCTCAACCCATGCAGGTGGCCCCGTCCGACCGACCGGCGGCCGGACGGGGCCGGCGCATCAGGCGGCAAGCTCGGCGTAGCAGGCGGTCTCGAGGTCGATATAGCCACCGAACGAGGCCGGGTCGCCGAACGGCAGGATCTGGGTCGCCCAGAAGCCGCCGATGCCGTTCTCGCGGTCGATCCAGTAGAACAGGTTGGCGAGCCCGGCCCAGCCCAGGGCACCGGCCGGCCGGCCGGTGGGTGCGGTCTCGTCGTTGACCATGAAGCTGAGGCTCCAGGACTTCGACAGCCCCGGGAAGAACTCGGCGTCGTTGGAGAGCTCCGGGATCACCCCCGGCAGCACGCTCACCTTCAGGTCGCCCAGATGGTTCTGCGCGGCCATGCGCACGGTCTCTGGCCGCAGCACCCGGCCGTGCGGGCCGCTGCCGTGGTTCAGCCACATGCGGATGAACTTCATGTAGTCGCCGACCGTGCCGTAGAGCCCGTGCCCGCCCATGTCGATCTCGGGCGGCGAGGGCAGCTCGAACGCCATCGCCGTCAAGGAGCCGTCGGCGTTGCGGGCGTGCATCCCGGCCAGCCGGGCGCGTAGCCCGTCGTTCAGTACGAAGGTCATGTCGCTCATGTCG
>JAPJRA010000290.1:0-448 GCA_030824835.1 Geminicoccaceae bacterium
GGCTTCACCTCCTACACCGAGACCGTCTCGGTCTACGGCACCGAAGGCACCTTCATCGACGGCGACGACACGCCATGGTCCAAGGCCTTCCTGGTCGCGGCCTATGCCAGCCGTGGGCTGAAGGCGCGCTGCACCTCCGGCGCCGGCAGCGAGCTGCTGATGGGCATCCATGAGCGCAAGTCGTTCCTCTATCTCGAGGCGCGCTGCCTGTGCCTGCAGCGCGCGATCGGCGTCCAGGGCACCCAGAACGGCGGCATCGACGGCGCACCCATAGCCTGCACCGTCCCAGGTGGGATGTGGGAGATCCTGGCCGAGAATGTGCTGGCAGCCCTGCTCGACCTCGAATGCGCATCCGGCAATGACACCATTCTCTCGCATTCCGAGATCCGGCGCGGGGCCAAGATCATGCCGTTCCTGATGGCCGGCAGCGATCTGATCTGCTCGGGGA
>JAPJRA010000290.1:458-5584 GCA_030824835.1 Geminicoccaceae bacterium
GCTCGGGGATGGGAGCGATCCCGCGCTACGACAACTCGTTCAACGCCTCGCTGTTCAACGCCGAGGACACCGAGGACTATCTCGCCCTCCAGCGCGACTATCTGGTCGAGGGTGGATTGCGTCATGTGCCCGAAGACGAGCTGGTGCCTCTGCGTCAGCGCGCGGTCGCCGCCATGGCGGCGGTGCTGGAGGAGCTTGGTTTGGCCAAGCCGAGTGAGCGTCAGTTGCGTTCAATCATTTACGCCCACGGCTCGGACGACACGGTAACCTTCAGTCTGGGCGAGCTCGGCGTCATGAATGACGCAGTGCGCGACCGCGGCCTGAGCATGGTGGACGTGATACAGTCTTTGGCCGCCCGGGGCTTCGCGGCCGAGGCCGCCAACCTCGCCGCGATGGCGCGGCTTCGGGTCGCTGGCGACTATCTGCAGACCGCCGCCAGGATCCAATGCGGCAAGGTCGTGAGTGCGGTCAACGACCCCAATCGATATGCCGGTCCCGGCACCGGGCACCGTCTGACGCCCCATCGCCGGACCCAGATCGCGGCCATGCGCAATGTCGTGTCGCGCGAGGAGGTCTTGACCGAGCAAGGAAGGTGGGCGGCCGACGAGCGGCGGCGGGTGACATTGACGCCCAAGGGCCCCGCAGACGCCAGCCAAGGCGGACCCGAGGTCGTGGTGGGCCTGAGCCCGGCCTTCCTGACCAGGATCTTTCACACCACTGGTGCCGTCCCGCTCTCACAAGTGCTGAGTGCGTTGCTCGACGGCATTGCCGACGGCGGCGGCAGTGCACGCGTGGTGCGGATCGGGCATACGGCCGATACCTCTTTCCTCGGCCTGACGGCCGCCCGGCTCTCCGCCTCGGGCATTGGCATTGGCATCCAGGCCAAGGGTACCACGGTCATCCACCGCGCCGATCTGGTGCCGCACATGAACTTGGAGTTGTTCTCGCAGGCGCCGCTGATGACCGAGGGCGCCTATCGCGCCATTGGGCGCAACGCTGCAGGCTACGCGCGCGGACTGAGCCCCGAGCCGGTCGTCGTCGCGTACCGCGGGCAGGCACTGGGCGCCCGCTACCATGCGGAGACCGCGCTCCTCTACGCGATCGAGACCGCGCTGTGCGATCCCAGCATCGAGCCGGTCACCCTGGAGGTGCGTTTCCATGAGCGCGGCTGACCGCTACCCGCTGGCCGAGCATGATCCCGAGCGGGTCCGCAGTCGCTCCGGTCGAACCCTTGAGGACCTGTCTGTCGAAGCCATCGTCGCCGGCGAGGTTGCGATCGAGGAGCTGGCGATCGCTCCCGATGGGCTGCGAGCGCAGGCTGAGATCGCGCACGCCGCTGGTCGGCCGACGCTTGCGCGCAATTTCGAGCGGGCAGCCGAACTCGTGGCGGTGCCCGAGGCGCTGCTGCTGCGGGTCTACGAGCTGCTGCGGCCCGGCCGGGCGACGGATCGGGAGGAGCTGCTGGCAGTGGCCGCCGAGCTGCGCGCCGCACACGGGGCAGAGCTCAACGCCCGGCTGGTGGAGGAAGCGGCCGACCTCTACGAGCGGCGCGGCCTGTTCCGCAGACGCTACTGAGCGCGGGAACTTGGACATGACGCCGCCCGATCACCGGCACCTTATTGGCGCTCCAGTTGTACAGGCGAACTTTCGGCTCTCGAAGGCTGACCCCAGATGACCACGCCCATCCACGCTCGCTTCGCCTCGAAGGCCGACTTCCTCGCCAAATCCAAAGCCTACTGGAACCCGGGCAAGACCCAGTTCTGGCAGGCCGCCGGCATCGACCTCGTGATCGACCGGCGCGAGGGCTATTTCCTCCACGATCTGTCTGGCCACCGCCTGATCGATATGCATCTCAACGGCGGCACCTACAATCTCGGCCACCGCAACCCGGAGCTGGTCCAGGCGCTGAAGGATGGGCTCGATCATTTCGACATGGGCAACCACCACTTCCCGGCACTGTGCCGAACGGCGCTGGCCGAGGAGCTGCACCGGGTCAGCCCGCCCTCGCTGCAATACACGATCTATGCCTCGGGCGGCGGCGAGGCCATCGACATCGCGCTGAAATCCGCGCGGCATGCCGCCGGCAAGCGTCGGATCGTCTCGATTATCAAGGCTTACCACGGCCACACGGGCCTCGCCGTGTGCACCGGCGACCCACGCTTCTCCGAGCTGTTCCTGGCCGACAGGCCGGACGAGTTCATCCAGGTGCCGTTCAACGATCTGGACGCGATGGAAGCAGCTCTCCGGGGCCGCGACGTCGCCGCCGTGATCATGGAGACCATCCCCGCCACCTACGGCTTCCCGATGCCAGCGGATGGTTATTTGCCGGCCGTGAAGGCGCTGTGCGAGCGGTACGGCGCCTTTTATATCGCCGACGAGGTGCAGACCGGGCTGATGCGTACGGGCGAGATGTGGGCGATCACCAAGTACGGCGTGACGCCCGACATCCTGGTCACGGCCAAGGGCATCAGCGGCGGGCTCTACACGCTGGGCTGCGTGCTGGTATCCGAGGAGACCGGGGCCTGGCTGCGCCAGGACGGCTTCGGGCACATCAGCACCGGCGGAGGTGCCGAGCTCGGCTGCCTGGTGGCACTCAAGGTCCTGGAAATCTGCCAGCGCCCCGAGGTGCGGGCCAACGTGCACGCGCAAACGGCGCTCTGGGCCGAGCATCTGGGCCACATTCAGGCTCGCTATGCCGACTTCTTCGTCGGCGTGCGGCAAAACGGCGTGGTGATGGGCCTCGAGTTCGACCACCCGGAAGGTGCGAAGCACGTGATGCGCGCCCTCTATCGCAACGGCGTCTGGGCGATCTTCTCGACCCTCGATCCGCGCGTCCTCCAGTGGAAGGCGGGCCTGCTGAAGACCGAAGCGCAATGCCTGAATGTTCTAGACATTCTCGCAACGTCGATTGGTGAAGCGCAGAACAGCGTCCGTAACCGTACCTAGTGCTTTAGCGAGTAGCCCCCGGCCGTGGCCGGTCTAGCCGAAGAGCCATCCATGCCGCGCTTCGCCGCCAATCTCAGCATGATGTTCCAGGAGGTCGATTTCCTCGACCGGTTTGCCGCCGCCGCGGCGGCGGGTTTCGATGCGGTCGAGTTCGCGTTCCCCTATGCCTTTTCGGCCGAAACGGTGGCAGGCCGCCTGGCCGAGCATCGCTTGACGCCGGCCCTGTTCAACATGCCGCCCGGGGACCTGGACGCGGGCGAGCGCGGGCTCGCCAGCCTGCCCGGTCGTGAGGCCGCGTTCCGCGACAGCGTCGCCCAGGCCATCGCGTACGCTCAGATCCTTGGCTGCGGCACCCTGCACGTCATGGCCGGCCTGTTGCCCGACGAAGCACTTCGGGAAGAGCACGAACGGCACTATGTCGAAAATCTGCGGCATGCTGCCGAGGCATGCGCCTGTGCTGGTATCACGCCGGTGATCGAGCCGATCAACAGCCGGGATATCCCAGGCTATTTCCTCAACTATCAGGGCCAGGCGCGGCGGATCATCGACGCCGTCGGGTCCGCCGATCTGAAGTTGCAGCTGGACCTCTACCACTGCCAGATCATGGAAGGCGATCTCGCCCGGCACATCCGCGACCTACTGCCGGTGGTCGGCCATGTCCAGGTGGCCGGCGTGCCGAATCGGCACGAGCCGGATCTAGGCGAGGTAGAGTATCGCTACCTGTTCGATCTCCTGGACGAGCTCGGCTATGCTGGCTGGATCGGGTGTGAGTACCGGCCGCGCGGCCAGACCGAGGCCGGGCTGGACTGGTTCCGGCGCTATCGGCGGCGCTGAACGAGAGGGAGGCCGTTGGCATGGCCCACGATGCGGTGACGGCAGTCGACAGTGCCGTGGCATGGGCCGAAGCGGCAGCGCTTGGCGAGCGCATGACCAGTTTGGCGGCGGCTTTTGCCGGTTCGCTTGACTCCGCCCAACAGGCGCGGGCGCTCCATCCGTTCGACGGGGCCGCACGTCGCGACTGGGGCTACACGCCGCGCGCCCGGCCCGGCCTGCCACTGCGGGCCATGAGGGCGGACCAACGCCGAGCGACCTGGGCCCTGGTCGACGCCGTGCTCAGCGCGGAGGGTGCCGCCAAGGCGCGTGGCGTCCTGGCACTCGAGGCGATGCTGCAGGAGCGGACCGCGAACAAGGCCTTCCGCGACCCGGAGAACTACGCCCTGGCCTTGTTCGGCCAGCCCGGGCAAGGCCCCTGGGGCTGGCGGTTCGAGGGACATCATATCTCGCTCACGCTGACCGTGGTGCCCGGGATCGGCATCGCGGTGACCCCGCACTTTTTCGGCGCTAACCCTTTCTCGGGCAAGGTGGTCCCGACCGGGCACGGAGGACTAGCTCGGGTGCTGGAGCGGGAATCAGCGCTGGCGTTCGAGGTCGTCAACGGACTGGACCGGCGGCAACTTCAGCAGGCGCTGATCGCGCCCGAGGCCCCGCCCGACTTCCTGACCGGCCCGGGGCGGGAACACAGTCTACGCGAACCGATGGGCCTGGCTCTCGATGCGATGCGCTCCGAGCAGCGCAACCGCGCGACGGCACTGCTGGAGACCTTTTTCCATCACCTGCAGCCAAGCCTAGCCGAGGCTGTCACCGCCAAGGTGCGGTCGGCTGGCCTTGGCGCCATCCGCTTCGCCTGGGCCGGGGGTACGTCGCCCGACCGGCTGCACTATTACCGGCTGCACGGGCCGACACTGCTGATCGAGTACGACCGGACCGAGGCCGACCATGCCCATTCGGTCTGGCACGACCCGACCAACCTGTTCGGCGAGGACCATCTGCGCGTGCATCGGCTGACGGCACACGCATCGCACTAGGCGTTCGTACCCGGCATGGAATTGAACGCCCGCAGCAGAAAATCGCGACCGCCGAAATTGCCGGACTTGAGCGCCATGGCGAGCGCTGGCTCACGGCCGATGGAGACCGTGGCGGGCACGCCTGGATCGATCATCGGCCCGATGGCCAATCCCTTGACGCCCAGCGCCTGCACGACCGCACCGCTGGTCTCGCCACCGGCGACGACCAGCCGGCGGGCGCCGGCATGGACCACACCCACCGCCACGGCCGCCAGCGCCGCCTCGACAGCGCTTCCGGCCCGCTCGCGGCCCAGTTTCTGCTGCGCGGCCGCCACG
>JAPJRA010000291.1 GCA_030824835.1 Geminicoccaceae bacterium
GCCACGGCCTCGGGCATGCCGATGCCGAGATTGACCACGCCGCCCATCGGCAGCTCCATGGCACAACGGCGGGCGATGATCTTGCGCTCGTCCAGGGCCAAGGGCGGGATGCGGTCGAGCGGCACGCGCAGCTGCCCCGAGAAGGCCGGGCTGAAGGCGGTGGCGTAGGTCTGGGCATGGTGCTCCGGCGCCGCCAGCACAACGCAGTCAACCAGCACGCCCGGCACCACCACCTGCCTGGCCGGCAAGGCGTCGGCGGCGGCCAGCCGCTCGACCTGGGCGATGACAAACCCCTTGCTGGCCTTGGCCGCCATGGCGATCGCCAGATTATCCAGGATCAGCGCCTCGCGCTCCATGCTGATATTGCCATCCGGATCGGCCGTGGTTCCACGGATGATGGCGACGTCGACCGGGATCGCCTCGTAGAACAGCCACTCGCGGCCGTCTATTTCCATCACCCGGACCAGATCCTTGGTGCTGATCGCATTCAGCTTGCCCCCGCCCTGACGCGGGTCGACGAAGGTGCCGATCCCGACCCGGCTGAG
Organism: Geminicoccaceae bacterium; assembly: GCA_030824835.1. Taxonomy (GTDB): domain Bacteria; phylum Pseudomonadota; class Alphaproteobacteria; order Geminicoccales; family Geminicoccaceae; genus Benzoatithermus. The sequence goes on from JAPJRA010000291.1 coordinate 546, forward strand.
CAGGCCGGGGCGCTTGCCGGCGATCTCACGAAACAGCTGCGAGATGCAGCCCAGAGGCAGATTCCAGGCCTCGATCAGCCCGTCGGCCGCCAGCTTGCCGAGCTTGGGCACCAGGGACCAGTGTCCGCCGACGGCACGCCGGATCAGCCCGTCATACGCCAGCCGGTTGAGGCCCTTCTCTCTGCCGTCGCCGGGGGCGGCGGCGAACAGGAGCCCCAGCTCGCGCGGCTGACCGGTGGCCAGGAAGCGCTCCTCCAGGGCCACGAAGATCGCATCGGGCGTGCCGACCCCGACAAAGCCCGACGTGGCCACCATGTCGCCTGGGCGAATGATGGCGACCGCCTCGGCCGCGCTGACGATCTTGTCGCGTATCGGCATGATCGGGCTACGACATCACTACAGGGTGACGATCTGGCGGATCGCGGTACCGTCGTGCAGGCGGTCGAAGCCGAGGTTGATCTCGTCCAGCGCCAGCGTGCCGCTCATCAGCCGGTCGACCGGCAGCCGGCCGCGCTGGTAGAGCTGGATGAAGCGCGGGATGTCCCGGCTGGGTACAGCGGTGCCGATGTAGCTGCCCTTGAGTGTGCGCTCCTCGGCCACCAGATTGACCGCCGGCAGCGCCATGGTGGCGGTCGGTGGCGGCAGGCCCGCAGTCACCGTCGTGCCACCGCGGCGGGTGATCTTGTAGGCGAGCTCCAAGGCTCGGACCGAGCCTGCCAGCTCGAACGCGAACTCGACCCCGCCGCCGGTGGCACTTCGGACCTGCTCGGCGCAGTCGGGGTCCTTGGCGCTGAACGTGGCCGTGGCGCCTAGCTCCCGGGCGAAGGCCAGCTTGTCGTTGGACAGGTCGATGGCGACGATCTCGCGCGCCCCGGCCGCGATCGCCCCCAGGAGCGAGCACAGGCCGACGCCGCCCAGGCCGATCACCGCCACCGAGGCCCCCACCTGGACCCGGGCCGTATTGACCACGGCACCGACGCCGGTGAGCACGGCGCAGCCGAACAGAGCCGCCTCGTCGAGTGGCAGCTCCGGGTCGATCTTCACCAGCGAGTGACGCGAGACGGTGGCGTACTCGGCGAAGCCCGACACGCCAAGATGATGCTGCACGGCGGTGCCGTCGGCCCGGTGCAGACGCCGCGCGCCTGAGAGCAGCGTCCCGGCCCCATTCACGGCTGCCCCGGGCTCGCACAAGGCTGGCCGGCCCTCCGCGCACGGGCCGCAATGGCCGCAGGAGGGCACGAACACGCACACCACATGATCGCCGCGGGCGAGGTCGGTGACCCCGGGCCCGATCTCCTCGACGATGCCGGCCGCCTCGTGGCCCAGCGCCATCGGCAGCGGTCGCGGCCGGTCGCCATTGATGACCGAGAGGTCCGAATGGCACAGGCCCGCGGCCTTGATCCGCACCAGCACCTCCCCGGGCCCGGGCAGATCGAGCTCCAGCTCCTCGATTTGCAGTGGCTTCGAGACTGCATAGGGTCCGGCCACACCCATGGCGTTCAGTACGGCGGATCGGGTCTTCATGGCGTCGACTCCTTGGCTGCCGTGGCCGGCACGCGGTTCTTCAGCTCGTCGACCAGCACCCGCATGTTCTCCGCATAGTCGATCGGCACGGTGACCAGGTGCACGCCGCCGCCGGTGAACGCCGCCTCCAGTGTCGGCACCAAGTCCTCGGTTGCCTCGACACGGTAGCCCTTGGCACCATAGGCCTCGGCATATTTGACGAAGTCCGGGTTACCAAAGGTCAGACCCCAGTCGGTGAAATGGTCGACCGCCTGCTTCCAGCGGATCATGCCGTAGCCGTTGTCGTCGAGGATCAGGACGACGAGGTTCAGCTTGAGCCTTACCGCGGTCTCCAGCTCCTGCGAGTTCATCATGAACCCGCCGTCGCCACACACCGCCAGCACGCGCCGGCCCGGATGCAGCATGGCGGCCATCATCGCCGAAGGCAGCCCCGCCCCCATCGTCGCCAGCGCGTTGTCGAGCAGCAGTGTGTTCGGCAGCCAGGTTCGGTAGTTGCGCGCGAACCAGAGCTTGTACATGCCATTGTCAAGGGCAACGAGGCCGTCCTCGGGCATGACCTGCCGGACGTCGTGCACGATCCGCTGCGGTATCGGGGGGAACCGATCCTCGGTGGCACGGTCCGCGATGCGGGCCAGGATCTCCTCGCGCAGGTCGGCCAGTGCCGAGGCCCTTTCGAGCTTGCCCTCGAGCCGGTCGGCCAGCAGCGCCAGGCTCGGGCCGACATCGCCCACCACCTCGGCATGCGGAAAGTAGACCTGCTCGACATTGGCCGGCGTGAAGCTGATGTGGATCACCCGCGGCCCGTCCGGCCCCATCAGGAACGGCGGCTTCTCGATCGTATCGTGGCCGATCGCCACGATCAGGTCGGCGCGGTCGATCGCCTCGTGCACATAGTCCCGCTCCGAGAGCGCCGCCGTACCCAGGTAGAGGTTGTGGCCACCGGCCACCGTGCCCTTGCCCATCTGCGTGTTGAAGAAGGGGATCTGCGTGCGGCGGACGAACTCGGTCAGCCCGGCCGTCAGCCGCGGGCGGCTGGCGGCCGCCCCCAGCATCACCAACGGCCGCCTGGCCGCCAGAATCATCGTGGCAGCACGGTCGAGCGCCGCCGGCGGCGCCACCGGCAGCTCGATCGGGTGCGGCGGGACCATCGGCAGGTCCGGGGCCTGCTCGCCGGCGATGTCCTCGGGCAGCTCCAGATGCACCGGTCCCGGCCGCTCCTCCATCGCCACCCGGAACGCGTCGCGCACGAAAGTCGGGATCGTCGCCGTACTGACGATCTGGCGGGTCATCTTGGTCAGCGGCCGCATCGTCGCCACCATGTCGACGATCTGGAATCGCGCCTGGCGGCTGCTCATAATCCCCTTCTGGCCGGTAATCATGACCATCGGCATCGCCCCCAGATGCGCATAGGCCGCACCGGTCACCAGGTTCAACGCTCCTGGCCCCAGCGTCGCGATGCACACCCCCGGCCGGCCGGTCAGCCGCCCGTGCGTCGCTGCCATGAACGCCGCAGACTGCTCATGCCGCGTCAGCACCAGCTTGATCCTCGACGTCCGCAACGACTCGACGACGTCCAGATTCTCCTCCCCCGGCACGCCGAAAATGTAATCGACGCCCTCGTTCTCCAGCGCTGCCACCAGCAGGTCGGATCCTTTCGTCATGCGTCGTATCCTTCTCAGCTGGAGTTTGCCCGGTGGTGCAGGCTTGAATACCTCACCTCCTTGCGGAGGTAGCGCTTATCCCCGGCTATCGCGGTTCCCGGGTCCTGCAGGTTCCTTGGAGGAATGGCTCGGACATCCTGACAAACGCCGGTTCTGATGCTGATGGCCGCGCTCCCCGGGGACGAGGCTTGGCGGGCTCATTCGCACATCGAAAACGTGGTCGTGCTGACACTCCTTCGGGTAGGTACGACTACCTGCCGAATCGGCAAGGCCGCAGTACGGAACGAGGCGGCAATCCTTCGAAGCATGGTCAAGTGTTTCTAGCCCGTCATCCAGGCATTGGCGCTAACCTGGGTTAGTAGCGGCACCAGCGTGTTGCGCAGAGGCAGAGGTGCTGCGGTGATCGCGCACCCGTGCCGGGACGCGACGCCCAGTGAGACGGCGGAGACCGGTCCCACCCAGCGCGGCCGGCACATCCAGGCAATCAAGGCGAGGGGCCGCATGGCCTGGCAGCGGGACAGCCCCTACACTCCATGGGCGCGCCTGGAGAGCCGGATCGGGCGTAGCAAGCGCGTCCTCGGCGATGGCTTGGACGTTCACACCGACGACGCCCAGGCCGCTGAGGTCGCCATCGCCGTCGAAGTCCTCAACCGCATGCTCGATACCGGCCGCCCGACCTCCGTCCGCGTCGCCTGAACGACGGCAGGGCAAAGGCTTCTTTCGCCCGCTGGGCTTCCCTGCAACATGCTGCCTGGCGGTCCAGCGCTCCCGGCAGGATGATCCGGAGGGCACGGCCAAGCTTGTCGTCCATGATCCGTCGACAGCCGGCAGGGCCTTCGCGCATTACCCGCTCACCGAGCCGAAATCGCTCGCCGGCGGCTCGGTCGGCCCGTCGGAGATCACGGCCCTGGGTGGTGACCGGTTCGCGCTGATCGAGCGCGACAACCGGCAGGGCGCGGACGCCGCGCTCCAGACCATCACGGTGATCTCGCTGGCAGGCATGGCGCCCAGGCCACTCGGCGAGACGCTGTTCCTGCGTCTCGGCTCAGCCGCGTTGGTGGACGGAGCGGCAGCATCTTGTCATTGAACCTTAATCTCTGCCCGCTATGGTGTGGCCCAGGCGAGAAGGTCGTCGTGGTGCTGCCATAGACGACCCGGCCCCGAGATTGGGGCGCCTCACGTCGGATCGATGGTGCTGCGGGCGGCTTCGGCCGCCCGTTTGCGTCGGCGGCGGGCGTCAGCTCGGCGGGGCGAAGGGCTGGACCACCGCCTGGAAGCAGGTCAGGGCCTCGCAGCCGGCGGCATGGGCGGTCAGAAGCGGCCAGCGGGCGCCACGCAGCAGGGCCGGATGCGCCTCGCCCAGGAAGCGCAGCGCGCAGGCGACCGCGATGTCGGCGTGGCCCATCCCGTCCCCGAACCAGTAGGCGCCCTCGCGGCCCGCCCGGTCCGCCTCCAGCGCGTCGAGCACGCCCGCGATCTGGGTCTCGCAGCGCTCGGCCCAACGCTGCGACATCTCCTGGTGCAGCGCCCGCTCGTAGAACAGGCTGACCGCCTTGTCGGCGAGGCCGGTGCCCAGCGCGCAGACCTTCAGCGCCTGCCGCCGCTGCGGCCCGCTGTCGGCGATCAGCGCCCGCTCGGGGCCGACCAGCTCGTCCAGATGGTCGAGGATGGCGCCGCTCTCGATCAGCACCTCGCCATCGCCCAGCACCAGCGTCGGCACCCGGCGCAGCGGGTTGTAGCGGGCGACCAGCTCGGCATCGGCGAAGGTCGACCACGGCCGGTGCTCGTAGGGCAGCCCATAGACCTGGAGCGCCACGCCCACGCGCCGGACGAACGGCGAATCGTACTGCCC
>JAPJRA010000292.1 GCA_030824835.1 Geminicoccaceae bacterium
GCTGGAAAGCCCGGCCCGTCCGGGCTTTCCAGCCAGATCCGCCCTCCCATCAGCTCGCACAAGCGCTTGCTGATGGCGAGACCAAGCCCGGTGCCGCCATACCGACTGGACGTCGCCGAATCCACCTGACTGAACGACTGGAACAGCCGGTCGCGCTTGGATTCCGGAATGCCGATCCCCGTATCGCGAACCACGATCTCGATCTCGCACGCCGCGTCCGGGCGATCCTCGTCCACCGCCGACCCGCCCGCGATGGAGGCCACCACCTCGCCGCTGTCGGTGAACTTGACCGCATTGCTGAGCAGATTGAGCAGGACCTGCCGGACCCGGTTCTGGTCCCCGACCACGTCGGTAGGCGTGCCGGCCTCGATCGTACAAGCGAGCGCCAGGCGCTTCTCGGCCGCGGCCTGGGCCACGACACCGAGCGCCCCCTCCACGCAGAGGCCCAAGTGGAACGGCCGGGCGTCCAGCTCGAGCCGACCGGCCTCCACCTTGGAGAAGTCGAGGATGTCGTTCACGATCTGCAGCAGGGCGTGACCGCTCTCCTGGATGGTGCTGCAGAAGTCGCGCTGCTCGGCGTCGAGCTTGGTGTCCTGGAGCAATTGCGCCATGCCGATCACCGCGTTCATGGGCGTCCGGATCTCGTGGCTCATCGTCGCGACGAAGTCCGACTTGTGCCGGCTTGCGGCTTCGAGCTGCCGATAGAGTCGCGACAGCTCGTCCGCCATTCGATTCAGATTGGCCGCAAGGTCACCCAGCTCGTCACGGTTGGCAACCTCGACCCGGCCGGAGAAGTCGCTGGCGGCCAGGGCCTTGAAGCGCTCGTCCATCCGCTGCAGCGGAACGATCAGCGACGACGAGATCGCGTAGCCGAGCAGGAGAGCCAGCACCACGCTCGCCAGGGCCACCCCGACGAGCACGATCTGCGAGGCCAGGAACGCTCGATTGCCGGCATCGGCAGCCTCCAGCATGTCGGCTTCGGCACTGTTGATCAGCGCGAACGTGTTGCGGGCTATCCGGTCGGCGAGTGGCACGGCCTCGTGAAGCTGGATCGCCCTGGCATCGTTGGAGCTGCCGGTGGCCACGGCAGAGACGATCTCGGTGCCCAGGCGGATGAGCTCGGCATAATCGGCCTTGATCGGCTCGATCAGCGCCTCGCGCTTGCGGCCGACGAATTCGGCGCGATCGAAGTCGTAACCGAACTGGCTGACGCGACGCAGCGTGACTTCGAGCGAGCGGGGATCGTCGGAGGCGAGGAATGCGGAGGTCACCGTATACAGCAGATCGGTGGTGTTGCTCTGCAGCTGCTGATAGGCCGCGATCTGCCGCTGCAGGTCGATGAGCTGGCCGGCACGCCGATCCGCGCCGTTGAGCACCCCGAGCCCGACAGCACCCAGGACGATGAACATGGCGACGATGCCCAGGAACGCCGCCAGCAGCTTGGTCCGCACGGTCACCGGTATGCGACCGACCAGCTGAGGCAGCCAGCCCGTCACGGCGCATCCGCCTCGGCCATCAGGTCGCGGACGTCGTGCTCGAAATCGTCCGGGTCGAAGGCCATCCCCATATACTGCACACGCAGATTGCCACCACGATCGCAGATCGACGTCAGCAGGTTGTGGATGACCTCGCCGTCGGGCTTCTTCTGGAATACGACCCCGTAGGCGCGGGCGACCGCGGCGATCTCGTCCGAGGTCCCCGTCAGATATGCCCACCCGACCGCGTCGCTGCCCAGCTGTTGGGCATAGACCGCCAGCACCTCGGCGGTATCGACCTCCGGATCGAGCGTGATCGAGACGAACTCCACCTCACGGCCCACCGCCTGGCCCAGCGCGTCCTGCACACTCACCAGCTTCTGGGTCAGCAACGGGCAGACGTCGCCGCAGCTGGTGTAGATGAAGGTCACGACGGCGACCTTCCCTCTCAGGTCGCGCGCCGTGAGCCGTCCACCTCCCGCGCGTTCCAGGCTGAAGCCTGGGGCTGGCCCCAGCATTGGCAGGCGCTCGCCGGCAGCGTCGCTCTGGTGCGCGAGAACGCCGCGCGGCGCCACGCACGCCCCCGTCAGCAGACCGAGACAAACGCGCCGGTCGAGACCGCCAGCCCGCACGTCAGGCCTTCAGCTCTTTCTTGAGCTCGTTGTAGAAGCGCCAGTCGGTCCCGCGGGCGATGATCTCATCGGGCGCCTGGTCGATCAGGCCGGCCTCACGCAACCGGAGGGCATAGAAACGCATGCTGTCCTCCGGGTCATAATCGCGCCAAGCGATGTAGGGGATGTCGTGCAGGACCTGGAGGGCGACGTCGTAGTTCGGCGCCTGCCCGTGCTCGACCAGCCAGCCGGCAGCCAACTCCGGCTGCTGCGTGCACATCTGATTGGCCTTGAGCAGCGCCCGCAATGCCCGCTTGGTCGCGATCGGATAGGACTCCAGATACTGCCGCCGTACCGCGAGCAAGCAGCAGAAATAGTGCCGCCAGGGGTCGTCGGTGATCGTGTTCAGGATCACGCGACCGGCCTTCTGGGCATGCAGCTCATAGTTCATGGGCGGGAAGCCGGCGATGGCATCGACCTCGCCCGCCTGCAGCATGCGGCCCCATTCCAGCGGGTTGGCCAGCACCCAGTCGATGTCGCGGCTGGGATCGATCCCGATATAGGCAGCCACGCTGGCCAACAGGTAGCGCTCGGGGCTGCCCAGGCCGTGCACCGCCAGGCGCTTGCCCTTCAGGTCGCGGATCGACCGGACACTCGGGTTGGCGAAGACCTCGACGCAACCGGCGTGCAGCCCGGACAGGACGACGACCGGCTGGCCGTTGGCGATCGGGAACACCCAATCCACCCCCAAGGCGGCGCTGATGTCGGCCTCGTCGCGGACCAGCGTCTGCGCCTCCGAGCCGTCGCTGCCCTTGGTGACGTACTGGATGTCGGTGAAGCCCTCCGTGCGCAGGAACTCATCGGCGATGTACTGCGGGGCATAACAGAGCACCGGAAAGTCGCGGTCGCGGATCAGCCGGATCCGTTTGGTCTCGGGCGGCTCGTCGGCGACCGCCGCGTTCGGCCCGAGACCGAGCCAGCCGGCCATGCCCATGGCTCCCAGGCCGCCTGCAACGTCGCGCCGCTTCCAGCCTGCATCGCGTCCATACATGAAAGCCTCCACCCGTGACCCGCGGTCCGGCCGGAACAGTCGGACCAGTTGTGGCCGCACCCGGTGCTCGAGGTGCAGGCATCAGGCGCACCGCGTGGAAATGGCCCCGTCGCCATGCAGCACGCCATATCGATTGCATGCAATGTATACCACAGCGGCCCATCCCGCGAGGCAAAGCTGGTGCCCGCAACCCCGGCACCGTCGTCTGTTGTGGTGCCCCATGCCCCGGCCTATTAGATCCGGGCCGCCTGCGACAGGTTCGGGTGGGCCCGCGTCGCACCGCGACTTCGGCCAGCTGCGAGCCCCGCAAATCTGCTCTCGAACACTGGGTTGATGGGTGCCTTGCGGATAACGACCTGGAACGCGAACTCGATCCGCCTGCGGGCGGCCTGCCTCGAGCGGATCGTGGCCGAGATCCGCCCGGACGTGCTCTGCCTGCAGGAGATCAAGGTCGAGGACGACCGCTTTCCCGCCGAGCTTTGCCGCAGTCTCGGCTTCGAGCACCTGCACGTGCACGGCCAGAAGGCCTATCATGGCGTGGCCGTGCTCTCCAAGGTACCGCTGGATGCGTGCCACAGCCGGCGCTGGTGCGGCATCGAGGACAGCCGGCACGCGATCTGCACCCTGCCGGGCGGCATCGAGCTGCACAATTTCTACATCCCCGCCGGCGGCGACGTGCCGGATGCCGAGCTGAACCGGAAGTTCAAGCACAAGCTCGACATGCTGGCCGAGCTGACCGACCACTTCGGCGGAAGGCGCGGGGACGGCGCCCGGATGGTGCTGGTGGGCGACCTCAACATCGCGCCGCTCGAGACCGACGTCTGGAGCCATCGGCAGCTGCTGAACGTGGTCTCGCACACCCCCGTCGAGACCGAGGCCCTGCTCGGCCTGCAGGCGGCCTACGGCTTCGTCGACGCGGTGCGGGCGGTGGTGCCGCCGACGCAGAAGCTGTATTCCTGGTGGTCGTACCGCAACCGGGACTGGGACGCCTCCGACCGCGGCCGGCGGCTCGACCATGTCTGGCTGTCGCCGGAGCTGGCCCCCGCTCTGGTCACCGCCGAGGTGACCCGCGCCGCACGCGGCTGGGACAACCCCAGCGACCACGTGCCGGTCACGGTCGAGCTGGACGTCTGAGCCATGAGGGTCGTTCCACCCGTGGCGGTGACGATGGGCGAGCCCGCGGGCATCGGCGGCGAGATCCTGGTGGCGGCCTGGCGGCAGCTGGCTGCGGCAGGGCCGGTTTTCGTCGCGATCGACGACCCGGACCGGCTCCGGGCCCTGCCCGGCGAGACGCCGGTCGAGGTCGTGACCGACCCCGGTGATGCCGCCGCCGTGTTCGGCCGGGCGCTGCCGGTGCTGCCGCTCGGTCACCGGGTCGAGGCTTCGCCCGGGCAACCGGACCCGCGGCACGGAGCCGCCGTCGTCGCCAGCATCGCCCGCGCCGTCGCCCTGACCCGCGCCGGGGCCACGTCGGCCGTGGTGACCAACCCGATCCACAAGGCGACGCTCTACGCGGCCGGCTTCGGCTTCCCCGGGCACACCGAGTTCCTGGCGGAGCTCGCGGGCGGGGTGCAGCCGGTGATGATGCTGGCAGGCCCTTCCCTGAAGGTCGTGCCTCTGACCCTCCACGTCGCCCTGAGCGAGGTGCCGCGCCGGCTGGATGCCGCGCTCATCGTCCGCCAAGGCCTGATCGTGGCCGAGGCGCTGGGGCGCGACTTCGACGTCGCCGGCCCCAGGCTGGCGTTGGCGGGCCTCAACCCGCATGCCGGCGAGGACGGTGCCATGGGCGACGAGGAGGCCCGGATCATCGCCCCGGCCGTGGCCGAGCTGCGGGCGCGCGGCATCAACGTCGTGGGGCCGCTCGCCGCCGCGTGGAACATGGTGTCGGCGGCCCGGGCCAGGTATGACGCAGCCCTGTGCATGTACCACGACCAGGCCCTGATTCCGATCAAGACCCTGGACTTCGACGAGGCGGTGAACGTGACTCTGGGGCTGCCGTTCGTGCGTACCTCGCCCGACCACGGCACCGCCCTGGACATCGCCGGCCGGGGCCGCGCCCGGGCCAGCAGCCTGATCGCCGCGATCGAGCTCGCCGACGCCATCGCCGGGCGAAGGCGGGTAGCGCCGGAGCGAGGATGATGAACGAAGCGCCACTGCGGCTTGGGGTCAATCTCGACCACGTCGCCACCTTGCGCAACGCGCGCGGCGGGGTGCATCCGGACCCGGTGCGGTTCGCGCATCTGGCGCTGGAGGCCGGCGCCGACAGTATCACCGTGCATCTGCGCGAGGACCGGCGCCATATCCGCGACGGCGACGTCGAGCGGCTGCTGGCCGAGATCACGGCGCCCTTGAACCTGGAGATGGCGGTCACGGCCGAGATGGTGGCCCTGGCCCGCCGGCTCTTCACCGGCACCGTGGACGAGCGCGTCGTCGA
>JAPJRA010000293.1 GCA_030824835.1 Geminicoccaceae bacterium
TATCTGGTCTGGTTCGGGGTCACCACCGCCCGGCACCCCCAGCCACAGGGACTGGCCGGTCAGCACCACGGCCGCTGCCTGCAGCCCGAACGCCGCTACCGTGGCGTAGAACGCGTCGCCCGCCGCCACCCCGAGCCCGCCCAGCAGCCCGGGCAGGAACCCGTGCGCCAGGGTCGTGCGCAGGCACAACAGCGCCATCGGCCCGACCGGCGCCGCGATCGACAGCCCCAGCAGCAAGCCCTTGGCGAACAGCAGTCCGGTCCCGTTCATGGCCGCGAGGGCTAGCCGATCCCACTGCCGGCGTCACCTGCCTGTCGTGCGCTCAGACCAGCTCCAGCCGCGTCCGCACCGCGTTGAAGACCGACCCCGGCACCAGCAGCCACTCGTCCGCGTAGGCCCGGTGCAGCTCGGCAAGGTCGTCCGGGGCTCGCGTCAGCGCCGCCGCTCGATCGAAGAGCCGCAGGCGCTCCGCGTCGATCGCCTCGTCCGGCTGCGGCATCGCCCCCCACACATCCCAGGGCAGCATCTCCCGCCCGCACAGCGCCGCGAGGTCGCGGACGACGTTGCCCGCCACGAGCCAGAGGCCGGACATGTCGAGGATGCCGAACCGTGCCGGATTGGCCGACCCGGCGCGGCAGGCCTGCCAGGCGTCGCCGGCGACCACGAACCGGTCGCGCGGTACCTCCAGCGCGTCGAAGTCGACCTGCAGCCGCTCCCGCTGCAAGGCGTCGAGCTGGGTGTCGACCAGTACCCAGCGCCGGTCGTAGCCATGCCAGTACTCGCAAACCCAATGATCCAGCCAGCGCTCGCGGTCGAAGTAGGTGGCGAACCCACAGCGCGCCCGGGCGGCGATGCCGTGGGCGCGCAGCATGGCCGCCAGCAGCAGGGTGAAGTGGCGACAGACCACCACCAGGCGGGCCGCGGGCGGGCGGGCCACTGTCAACGGCCGGCCGTCGAGCGCCAGCACGCGGTGGAGCATCGGCTCCAGGCCGCGCAGATGCGGCTCCGCGCGTCGCTCCTCGGTGAGCGTCACCCCGTACCTGTCCGCCCAGTAGAGGTGCAGCAGGAGTCCCTGCACGATGCCGACCAGGGCCGGGAGATCCTTGGGCAACGCCGCCAGCGCCGGCGCATGGACACCGGCGTCCGTCATCCGACCGGCAGGCAGCGGGCGCACGGGCATTCTCCTCCGGGGCCAGCTTCAGGCGACGACGCGCTCCAGCTTGTCGAGCGCCCCGCTCCAGCCCTCCTGATGCCGGTCGCGCGCTTCTTCGTCGAAGAACTGCTCGTGCGTCAGGGTCAGAATCGTCCCGTCCCCCTCGCCCTTCAACGTCACCGTCACCAGCGATTCGCGCTCCGGCGTGGTGCGCCAGGCCCAGGTGAACACCAGCCGCTCGTCGGGCACCACCTCGCGGTAGACCCCGCTGACCCCGTGCTCCTCGCCGTCGGCGGTGCGCATCAGCACGTGGAACCGTCCGCCCACCCGTGCGTCGGTCTCCGCCGCCAGCGTCTCCGCGCCCTCGGGGCCGAACCACTGCGTCAGCTTGCTGGGCTCGGTCCAGGCACCGTAGACCCTGGACGGCGGTGCCTTCAGTCGGCGCTTCAGGGTCAGGCTCGGCTTCACGTTCATGACCGTTCCCCGGGTCGAATCCAGCGTTTAACCAATTGGTTCAGTAATCGCCCGCCGAGCCCCGGCTGTCAACCACGCGACGCCGGCCGCGGCCTCCGATCAATCCTCGACCCAGACCACCTCGCTCGTGTGGACGTCGTGCTCCCGCGCCTTGCCCTCGAGCCAGGCGCGGGCTTCTGTCTGAGTCGGGAATCGGTGCACGTACTCGGTCGTCTCGGTCAGCTCCTCGGCCGGCTCGACGGTGTAGTCGGCCTCGAACACCCCGTCCTCGATCTTCTGGATCCGTGCGGTCATCCGCATCGCGCCTCTCCCTCGCCGTTACGCCCGATTTTTAGGCTAGGCCCGCGCGCGCCACCAGCCCGGGTCGACGCCCCGGTCCGGCCTCTGCTACACACCCCTGCCATGCTGACGACCGTAAGCAACCTCGCCGAATACACCGTCACCGAGCTCGCGTTCGCCCTGAAGCGGACGGTGGAGGATGCGTACGGCTTGGTCCGGGTGCGCGGCGAGCTGTCGGGGTTCAAACGCGCCGCATCGGGCCATCTCTACTTCGCGCTGAAGGACGAGAAGGCGCTGATCGACGCCGTGTCGTGGCGCGGCTCGGTACCCAAGCTCGCCTTCGAGCCGGCCGACGGGCTCGAGGTGATCTGCACCGGCAGGCTCACCACATATCCCGGCCGCTCGAAATACCAGCTCGTGGTCGAGCGCATCGAGCCCGCGGGCATGGGCGCGCTGATGGCGCTGCTCGAGGAGCGGCGCCGGCAGCTCACCGCCGAGGGCCTGTTCGATCCGGCCCGCAAGCGGCCGCTGCCCTATCTGCCGGCGGTGATCGGCGTCGTGACCTCGCCCACGGGCGCGGTGATCCGCGACATCCTCCACCGCGTCGCCGACCGCTTCCCGCTGCGGGTCCTGGTCTGGCCCGTCCTGGTCCAGGGCGAAGGGGCGGCGGCGCAGATCGCGACCGCCATCCATGGCTTCGGCGCCCTGCCGGTGGACGGCCCGGTGCCACGGCCGGATGTGCTGATCGTCGCTCGCGGCGGTGGCTCCATCGAGGATCTCTGGGCCTTCAACGAGGAGGCCGTGGTGCGCGCGGCGGCGGCCTCGCCCATTCCGCTGATCTCCGCGGTGGGCCACGAGACCGACACCACGCTGATCGACCACGCCGCCGACCGCCGTGCGCCCACACCCACCGCCGCGGCCGAGATGGCGGTGCCGGTGCGCCGGGACCTGCTGCTGCAGCAGGGCGACCTGGACGGGCGCCTGCACCACGCGATCGCCCGCCGGCTCGACCAGCTCGGCCAGCGACTGGACGGCCTGGCACGCGGGCTGCCGCGGCCGGAAACGCTCGTGGGCATGGCGGCCCAGCGGCTCGACGATCTGGGCGAGCGGCTGCGGCTGCGCAGCCCGGCGGAGCTGGTGCGCCTGCAGGCGGAACGGCTCGATTCCAGGGTCGCGCGCCTCGCCGAGCTGGTGCGGGACCGCGTGAGACGCGACACTGGCGACCTCGCCGCCTGCGGCGGCCGCTTGGTCCCGGCCCTGATCGAGGCCCGCCTCGACCAGCTGCGGCCACGCCTGCAGCGCGAGGCGGGGGCCATGGCGCAGGCGATGGCCGCGGTGGTCGACCGCGCCGGGCAGGCACTGGACGCGCCGGCACGCCAGCTCGAGGCGCTCAGCCACGCGCGGGTGCTGGAGCGCGGCTATGCCATCGTCCGCGGCCGCGCCACCGGCCACGTGCTGCCGCGGCTGGCCGCGGTCGGCACCGAGATCGAGCTCGATCTGGTGTTTGCCGATGGCGAGCTGCCCGTGCGCCGGGCGGATGCGCGACCGCGGGGCCGTGCCAGGCGCACCACCGGCGACCAGGGCTCCCTGCTGTGAGCGGCCTCGACCGGCTGCTGGAGGTGATGCGGCGGCTGCGCGATCCGGCAACCGGCTGCCCCTGGGACATCGAGCAGAGGTTCGCCACCATCGCCCCCTACACCATCGAGGAAGCCTACGAGGTCGCCGACGCGATCGAGCGCGAGGACTGGGACGCCCTGCCGGGCGAGATCGGCGATCTGTTGCTGCAGGTGGTCTATTACACTCAGATGGGCAGCGAGGCCGGTCGCTTCGACTTCGATGCCGTGGCCAACGGCATCGCGGACAAGATGATCGCTCGCCACCCGCACGTTTTCGGCGACGAGGAGGTGGCGGGCAGCGCCTCGCTGCGGACCATCTGGGAGGAGCGCAAGGCTGCCGAGCGCGCGGCCAAGCCCGACGGCGACGGCAGCCTGCTGGCCGACGTGCCCCTGGGTTTCCCTGCCCTCACCCGGGCGCTGAAGCTGCAGAAACGTGCCGCGCGCGCCGGGTTCGACTGGGGCGACGCCCGCCCGATCCTGGCCAAGCTGCGCGAGGAGATCGCCGAGCTGGAAGAGGCGCTCGATGGCGGCGCCCCGGTCGCCGAGCAGGAGCTCGAGTTGGGCGACCTCCTGTTCACGGTCGTCAACCTCGCCCGGCACCTCGAGCTCGACCCGGAAGCGGCCTTGCGCGCCACCAACGCCAAGTTCGAGCGCCGCTTCCGCAGCATCGAGGCCGCCGTCGCAACCAGCGGTCGCGCCGTGGCCGACACGGGTCTGGACGAGCTGGAAGCGCTGTGGGAAGCCGCCAAGGCGGCCGAACGGCCCACCGGCCGCGAATAGCAGCGCACAGGCAACGGCAATCGTCGCCCAGTCGGGACGCAGTCGTCGAGCCGGAACCTCTCGATCGATTCAGTCAATGTAATTTAGACCGACAGCTTCGTCCATAGAATTTACTTGATCGCGGTTTCGGACGACGCGCTCGCTCAGTCGAGCACGGTATCGCCGACCATGTCGGTGACATTTATCATAGTGAGCGATCGCGTATTCGGATATTGTGACAATCGGGTGTGCAGCTTTGGGAGGCTGAGCACGCGGTGGCTCGACGCACGGCGCACCGCGGTGATCGGTCATGCCAGGGCTCATCGTCTCGGATCCGACCCCAACCAGGTGACGACATGGCCCGTTGTCTGCGATTTGCCTGCCTGATGGTGCTGCTGATATGCTGCGTTAGCCTCAATCTGAAGTTGCAGCCGGCACTGGCGGCGCCCGGACCGCTCGACGAGGCCAAGCTCGCGGGCCGCGACGCGGCCTCGTTCCCGCCGGCCGACGAGGACTATTTCAAGGGCATGGACAATGGCGTCGCGTTGACGCCGGACGAGGTCAAGGGCCGCAACATGTGGCTGGTCTGGACCGGCGGCAACGACCGGTTCTGGGATCTTCTGTCCGAGCGGACCTTCGGCGCCTTCGACCTTTTGAAGACGATCTCCTCGCATCCGGCGCTCAAGAACAACCGCGCCAATCGCTGGACCTACCTTGGCCTGACCAACGAGCCTTGCTTCACGCAGGCGACCGGTCCCGATCCGAATCATTTCGGCCTGTGGATCGACCAGCGCTCGAAGGACTGCCCGGCCGATCCGTTCGCCAACGCGGAAAAATACCCCGGCGTGGCCATCGGTGCCCGCGGCAGGAACCTGCCGGTCGGTTCCTTCTACGGCGAGCCCACGGGCATTCTGGGGCTGCGCCTGTTCCCCAACCCGGACTTCGATGCGGCGGCGCAGCGCAGGTGGGATCCCAAGCGTTACTACGAGGATCCTAGCTATTACCTGTCCAAGGAATTGGTCCGACCCTACCGCGTCGGCATGTCCTGCGGCTTCTGCCACGTAGGCCCGAGCCCGATCGCCCCCCCGGCCGATCCGGCCAGCCCGACATGGGAGAACGTCAGCTCGACCGTGGGCTCGCAGTATTTCTGGATCGACCGCATCTTCGCCTGGGAGGCCGATCCCAGGAACTACATGTACCAGCTCGTGCGCACGTCGCGGCCGGGCACGCTCGACACCTCGCTGGTCTCGACCGACTACATCAACAACCCGCGCACCATGAA
>JAPJRA010000294.1 GCA_030824835.1 Geminicoccaceae bacterium
CGTCCCAGGTATAGAGCAGGCCGCCCGCATGCTCGGAGGCTTGATGGTCGATCCAGACCTGGGGGGTCTGGGCCACGCTGTGGACCATGTCGCTGATCCGGTCCCAGCTGGAGCTGGTACCTTCCGGCGCCCGGAAGCCCAGGGCACTGGTGAACACCACCGGGATCGACGCGGCCGCGGCGCCCCGGGCGCGCGCCAGCTCGCGCAGCACATGCACACCGCCGACCTCCGCATGGTCGAGGTCGGCGGCCAGCCGGCCCGCCAACGTCGTGGCGCGCTCGGCAAAGGTCGCGGGCGTGCTGTCGACCTCGAGCAGGATCGTCGAGGTGAAGTCGCCGATCAGCGCACCGATGTCCGGGTGCAGGGGCGGCCGGTTGAAGGAGGTGAGCGTCAGGCAGAAACGGGCGGACCGGCTCCAGGCGGCCAGCACCTCGGCATAGGCCGCGGCCAGCAGCGCCGAAGGGGTCAGGCCACGCGCCTGCCCCGCGGCCTGGAGTCGCTGCCACTGGTCGGCAGGGAGCACGGCCAGGCGGCGGACGAAGCGGGGCCGGCTGATCTGGCCGGGCTGGCGTGCCAGCGGCAGATCCGGGCCGCCCGGCAGGCTCGCCACGCGCTCTTCCCAGTAGCGGGCACTGCGTTGCCAGGCCTCGCTGCGGCGCCAGGCCAGCCCTTCCAGCACATAGTCGCGAAAGCTGAGGCCGATCGGCGGCAATGCCGTGGTCGGGTCCTCGTAGAGCCGCCCCCATTCCTCGCGAAGCTGGAAGATGCTGGCGGCGTCCAGCACCAGAAGGTCGAGGCCGATATGCAGCCTGGTGCCGCCGGGGTGATGCGTCGCCCGCAGGTCGAACAGCGGCCAGACGGCCGGATCGGGCAAGCGGTGCGACAGCCGCTCGCGGAGGGCCAGCAGCTCGGCCTCGGCATCGTCGCCACTCAGGTAACGTTGCGCGATCGAGTATGCGGGGACCGTCGGCAGGATCTGCTGCCGGCCGTCGGGCAGCACTACCGCACGCAGCATGTCGTGACGGCGCACCAGCATGTTCCAGGCCCGCTCGAGGCGCGCCAGATCGACGCCCTTGAGCTCGACCTCCGTGTAGAGGTAGCAGCCGACATTGCCGAGCTCGAGCGTGTCGCCGCGGCCGATCCAGTAGGCTTGCTGGATCTCGGTGAGCGGAAAGGGTTCGAAGCGGCCCGCTACATCCGGCTCGATCAGACGGCTGGGCGGTTGTGGCGTGCCATCGCCGGCACGGGCGGCGATCGCCGCGATCGTTACACCTTCCAGCAGCTCGCGCACGCCGACCTCGATGGCGACCTCGCGCTGGATGCGGTTGCGGATCTCGACCGCCATCAGGGAATCGAGCCCGAAGTCCGGCAGCGGCGTGTCCGGATCGGCTGGCGAAGGCAGGCCGACCACGTCGGCGACGATCCGGGCAATGCGCTGGGCCGGGCCGAGCGTCCCAGCTGCGGGTGTGGCATTCGCCGGCTCGGGCCGATCGACGACGATACCATGCAGCAACGTCGGCTGCTCGTCCTGGGCGAACTGACCCAGGAACCGACGCCAGTCGACTCCGGGCAGCACGACGAGTTGGGCCGGCGCCTCGGCGCCCAGCGCATGGGCGAACGCGGCGATGCCAGTCGCGGGTGCGATGCTGCCCAGGCCAAGCTTCTCCGCCCGCTCGACGACACCCAGGCGCGCGGCGGCACCGATCTCGCGCCAGACGCCCCAGTCGATCACGTTGGTCAGCAGGCCCCTGGCCCGGCGCACGTGCGCCAGCGCGTCCAGGAAACTGCTGGCGGCGGCATGGTTGCTCTGCTCGGCCGAGCCCAGCACGCCCGCGATCGAGGCGAACAGGACGAGCCGCACCTCGGGCCGGTCGCCGATGAGGCGGTCGAGGACCAGCGCACCCTCGACCTTGGCGTGCATCACCGCCGCAAAACGCGCCCGCGACTGCTCCAGCACCGGGGCGTCGTCGAGCAGGCCCGCCGCATGCACGACGCCCCGCAGATCGGGCAGATCGGCCAGGATCGCGGCCATCGCATCGGCATCGGCCACGTCGGCCTGGCGCAGCTCGACCGGAACCGGCAGTGCCGGCAGCGGCTCGGCCGGCCCGCGCGCGACCAGCACGATGCGCGAGGCGCCGTGCGTCGCGAGCCATGCCGCCACCGCCCGACCGACGCCACCGGAGCCGCCGGTGACGACCCAGCCGCCGTCGACCGCAGCCCGCCGCTGCGGTCGACGGCGGCTGCGGCGGCAAGCTTGGCCGTAGCCGCGGCGCGTGCCGGCGGTCGGCCCGCCAGACCAGATGGCTTTCGCCGTCGGCGGCCATCAGCTCGTCTCGCAGCGCCGGGCCGCCCGGCGGAGACTCGAGCAGCCGTGCCCGCAACTTCGGCTGCTCGAGGCGCAGCGAGCGCAGGAAGCCCGGCAGGCCGGCATGGGCAAGCGAGCCGTCGCTCAGGATCGTCAGGGCCGGGGGCCGGGTCTCGTCGGCGAGCGCACGGACAGCCCCGAGCAGGTCGTCGAACAGATCGAGCTGGCCCTCCAGTGTCGGGGGTGGGGCCGGTGCCACATAGAGTGCCATCGGGGCGTGCGGATCATGGCGGATGCCCTGCACGCGACCAGGATCGCCAAGCAGCCGCACGGCCGGCTCGGCTAGCGCCGCCCGCAGCGGCTTCTGCGCCAGGACGATCTCGCCTGCAGGCAAGGCATCGGCCATGAAGCCCGCCTCGGCCAGGACCTCGAGCCAGCGCGCGCGGCTCAGCAGCGGATGATCCGGTCGCAGGGCGTGGTCGACGAATCGCCACCAGCCCTCGGTCAGGCCGAACACGATGTCGACCCAGCGGCGCGCCTCCGTGGTCTCGACCAGCACCAGGACGCCACCCGGCGCCAGCAGGCTGCGAATGTGGGCGAGGCTCTGGCGAACGTCGCTGGTCGCGTGCAGCACGTTGGCAGCGACGACCAGATCCAGGCTTTCGGATGCGAAGCCCTGTGGCAGCGGGTCCTGCTCAATGTCCAGCTTGGCGAAATCGAGGTCGGCATGCACGAAGCGCTTGGCCGCCGCGGCAAGGAAGAGTTGGGAGAGATCGGTGAAGCAGTAGCGGGCGCTGCCTTCGGGCAATGCCTCGAGCAGGGCCGCGGTGGCCCCACCGGTGCCGGCACCCACCTCCAATATCCGCAGCACCCGCCCTGGCGGCAGGCTCGCCCGCAACCGGCTTATCGCCTCGCCCAGCAGCGCGTTGACCGTCCGCGCATAGGCCGAGCTGCCGTAGAGGTCGGCCGCGCCGCCGCCGTCGCCAGGGAACAGCAGTGTCAGCGGATCGACCGAATCGGTGAGCACGTCGGCAAGCCGCGGACCGGCACGCTGGACCAGCAGCAACTCGGCGGCGGCAGCGGGGTAGCTCTGGATGAGTGCGGCGAGGTCGGCCTCCGGCTCGTCGACCGCCGGTGCCGGCAGCATGCGCCAAGCCGGCCCGACCTGCTCCAGCTGCTCGGCCTCGGTGAGGATCACCAGCAACCGGCGCAACAGCCGCCGATGGCGATCGGCCACGCCCAGCTCATCGGCCAGGGCACCGAACGTGAGCAGGCCGCCCGGGCGCCAGTCGAGCCCCAGCCGGCACAGCGCCTGCCGGATGAAGTCCGCGGTGACCCGGTCGAGAACCTCGGCGGTCTGGGTATAGACCTCGATGCCGAACCGTTCGCCCAGCGCTTGCGCCAGCGGAGCCAGATGGCCGCGCAGCGTCCCTGGATCCGGCAGGAAGTCGGGTGCGAGCAGGCCCTCCAGGCGCGGACAGGGCTCGAGCTCGATCGTGTAGAGCGCGTCAGCGGTGCTGGCGACGGCCTCGCCGTCCCGGAGCGAGGCCGCCGTGACCGGCCGGAACTCGATGGCCTCGACGAACGCGACGAGACCCGCATCGTCCTCGAGCCGGAGCCGGGCCAGAACGCCGCTGCCCGCGCGCTTGGCCACGGCCGTCGCGCGCAGCCCCGTACCGGCCTTGCGCAGCAGATGCGCCCGCCCGATCCGGGCCGGCACCAGCGTGGCGCCGGAATCATCGGCTGGAAGGGCTGCGGCCACTACCTGCAGGGCGGCGTCGAGCAGCGCGGGGTGCAGCGTATAGGCTGTGGACGCCCCCGCCGACTCCGGCAGTGCCACCATCGCCGTGGATCCTGCCTCGCCGTCCCGACGCAGATCGCGCAGGCCGCCAAACGATGGGCCGTAGACAATGCCGCGACGCTCCAGCTCGGCGTAGAAGCTGCCGAGGTTAACCACTGTCCCGGTAGCTGACGCCGGCAGGGCGGGCGGTGGCGGAGGCGACGCCAGCAGCTTGGCTCGGGCATGCAGGACAGGCGCTACCAACGTGTCGCTCGGGTCGTAAGCAACGATGCGGCACTGGCCGTCCGCGCCCAGGATCGTCTGCAGACGACGCGCCGGCTGGTCCGGGACGATGATCGGCAGGAGCAGCTCGAGCTCGCTGACCTCCTGCGCCGGGGCCAGGGCATGCAGCAGCTCGAGGATGGCCGCCGCCGGGAGCACGGCTTGCCCGAGCACGCGATGCTCGCCCAGCCATGCCAGCTCGGGATCAGCGACCGCGAGGTCGGTCTCGAAGCGCCGCTCGTCGCTGAACGGCAGCGCCAGCCGCCGCCCGAGCAGAGGATGGGCGCCTTTGGGCAGGGCTGTTACCACCGCAGCCGGTGCCGCAGCGGTATCGATCCAGTAACGCTGGCGCTCGAACGGGTAGAGCGGCAGCGGCACCTGGCGGCCGGGCTGCGGCCCCAGCTCGGGATACGGCCCGTGCTGCGGCTCGGCCGTCGCCAGCTCCTCAGGCCGCCCGACGCAGACCCACCAGGGCAGCCGGGCGCGACCCGTGGCGGCGCTGTGGCACACGTCCGGGAACGAGTCCGGAGCCGCATCGAGGCGCTGCCGATAGGCTGCGATCAGGCTCTGCAACGCGTCGGGCGTCCGCGCCGAGATCAGCAGGCGTGGGCTGTGCTCGGCCGAAGGCGTCGTTGCGGCCGGGCCGTCTTCGGGAGGGGGCGCCACCAGGATGTGGGCGTTGGTGCCGCTGAAGCCGAAGCTGCTGACGCCCACGGCACGCGGCCGGATCGGCTGCAGGGCGACCGGCACGCGGATGTCGGTCGTGCCGGTGTCGATGTGCGGGTTGAGCGTGTGGAAGTGGAGCGATGGCGGGATCGCGCCGCGCTCGGCCATCAGCACGGCCTTGATCATGCCGGCAACGCCGGCCGCGGCCTCGGCATGGCCCATGTTGCTCTTGATCGAGCCGACCCAGAGCGGGCGGTCGCGACCCTTGAACACGGCCGCCAGCGCATGCGCCTCGATCGGGTCGCCGAGCCCGGTGCCGGTGCCGTGCGCCTCGATCGCGTCGACCTCGTCAGGAGCAAGGCCGGCATTGACCAGTGCTGCCCGGATCACCGCCTCCTGGGCCGGGCCCGACGGCGCGGTCAGGCCCGCCGAGCGGCCATCCTGGTTCAAAGCGCTGCCGCGGATCACCGCGCGCACCCGTCGCTGGCCGACATCGGCCACGCGTTCCAGGATCAGCGCGCCGCA
>JAPJRA010000295.1 GCA_030824835.1 Geminicoccaceae bacterium
TTTCGATGGCCCGCGTCTGGTTGAGGGTCACCTGCACGCTGCCGTCGACGACCAGACGATCGCAGGCGGTGATCTCGCCCGAGAGGCTGATACCCTGGCCGACGATCAACCGCTTGCCGGCATCCTCGCTGATCGCCGGCGTTGGCTTGGCGAAGCTCGTCTGCCCGGCCGGTGGCACGGCGAGATCGGGCCGGCGCTGCGGCTCCGGCGCCGGCCGCGCTTCCAGTGGCGAGCGGATCTGGCTGGCTTCGGCCGGATGGTCGCTGTCTTTCTTGCGGAACATGGCGGATGACCCCGAGGCTCGCGTGGGTGGCGGCAGCCGCCGAAACGCGGCGCGACCGCCGATGATCCAGGGAAGTCGGGGAGCATTAGGCGCGCAGGTGCCCGTAGTCAAACCGAACCCGTCACACCTTTAGGGTGATTGTGAAAATTTTCTATTCGCGCATTGCGATTGTTGCATTCTGACCATAACGATGGAAGCGCTGGGTGAGGAAGGCCGCGCCGACGATCGGGGCGACGAGATTCAGCACCGGCACGGCGAGGAGCAGGGCGATGATCATGCCGGCCAGCCAGAATGTCAGCCAGCGCTCGCGTCGCAGGCTCGCCACCTGGGCCGGGGACAAGCGCCGCAGGGCCACCAGCTCCACATACTCCCGGGCGACCAGGTAGCCGTTCAGCAGCAGCCAGAGTGGCAGGTTGAGCACCGGGACCAGATAGAGCGGCAGGGCCAGGATGTTCAGCGCCAGAGCGGTGACGAACAGGCGCAGCGCCGAGGGCAGCGACTGGCTGAGGGAGACCGGCCGCGGCGGTGGCAGATGGGGGTAGTAGCGGTCCTCGGTGGCGTCCACGACCCGCTCGAGGAAGACGCTAGATACCGTGACCACGATGCTGGGGAAGAGAAACCAGGCCACCACCACCGTCCCCAGCACGCCCAGTACCTCGAACCCCCGATCGAGCCACACATAACCGGTATCGGAGGCCCAGCTCACCAGCGCCTCGACTCCGAGGACCAGGGATGCCAGGGTTGCCAGCGACAGCCCGATCCCCAGCCACAGCACCCCGCGGACTCGCGGCTCCTTGAGCATCCCGAAGGCGCGTGCCAGCTCGTTCAGCATGCGAGTTCCGTCATGGTGTGACCTTCGCGTGGCGTAGGCTCGGTTGAGGGCGCAAACGCGGCCGCTATAGTCGCCGCCGACGGCTTGGCAAAGAGGTTCGAACAGATGCATCTTACGGAATCCACCGCGGACGGGCACGATGTCGTCGGCATCGGCAACGCTATCGTCGACATTCTGGCCTATGCCGACGACGCGCTGGTGGCCGAGCTGGAGCTCGAGCGCGGTGCCATGACGCTGATCGATGCCGAACGCAGCGCCTTCCTGTACCGCAGGCTCGGTCCGGCCCGCGAGGTCTCGGGCGGATCGTGTGCCAACACAATCGCCGGCCTGGCATCGCTGGGCGGTCGTGGCGCCTATATCGGGCGTGTTCGCGATGACCAGCTCGGTCAGGTGTTCAGCCACGACATCCGTGCGGCCGGCGTCACCTTCCGCAGCGCACCGAGCTCGAGTGGGCCGTCCACGGCGACGTCGATGATCTTCGTCACGCCGGACGGTCAGCGGACCATGAACACCTATCTTGGCGCCTGTGTGGAGCTCGGTCCCGACGATGTCGACCCCGGCCTCATCGCCGGTGCAAAGGTCACCTATCTCGAGGGCTACCTATGGGACCGCCCGGAGGCCAAGGCCGCGTGCCGCAAGGCCGCCTCGATCTGCCACGGCTCGGGCCGGCAGCTGGCGCTGACCCTGTCGGACTCGTTTTGCGTCGACCGCTGGCGCGCCGAATTTCGTGAGTTGGTCGAGCACGAGGTCGACATTCTGTTCGCCAACGAGGGTGAGCTGACGAGCCTCTACGAGGTCGGCGACTTCGACAGCGCGCTGCAGCAGGTCCGCCGCCATGTGGGCTTCGCGGCTCTTACCCGTGGTGCCAAGGGCTCGGTCGTGGTGCGCGGCGACGAGGTCCACGTTATCGACGCCGTGCCGCCCACGCGCCTGCTCGACACCACCGGCGCCGGCGATCTGTTCGCGGCGGGCTTCCTGCGCGGCCTAACAATGGGCCTCGATCTTGCCGCCTGCGGCCGCCTCGCCAGCGCCTGTGCCGCCGAGATCATTGCCCAGTACGGGGCGCGGGCCGAGCGGCCCCTGCTGCCGCTGATGGCGGGAACGCCCGCGGCCGCCTAGCCAGGGCACCCGTGCGGGTTGGTGGCCTAACTCACTGACAGCTTGCCGCCCCTGCCGTAGAATTGCCTTCATGTCGTGTCGCATGGAACTGGCACATGAAGGTCGTCGTCTGCGTCGCGCTTTGGCTATTCTGCAGCGTCGGCGGCGCCCTCGCTGAGGTCCGGACGGTACGGGTCGGGATCGAGGGCGACCGCACCGTCGAGGCGCGACGCGAAGCGACGTTCGGCGGCGATGCCTGCCCCGCCATCGACAGCTTCCGGTTCACCTGGCCCAGCCGTATCGACGCCGAACTGCTGATCCTGTGCAACGCCCTGCGCGAGGGCGGGCCACCGGTCCGTCTGCAACTTGTCTCGCAGCCGAACTACACGCGCGGCCTCGCCGAAGCCATGGCCGGCCGGCTGGACCTGCCGTCCCAGACGATCTGGTCGAGCGAGCTCGACACGCACGCGGACACGCTGCTCCGGTCCTTGCCGGTCATTCGGGCGGGAGAATGGGAGGTCGGGCTCTATACCACGGCCAATCGCGCCGACGTGCTGTCCGTGAGCTCGCTCGAGCAATTGCGTGCACTTACTGGCGTCGCGCCGCGCAGCTGGGCCGAGGATTGGCGGGCGCTGAGTGCCATAGGCCTCAAGGAGCTGATCGACGTTCAGAACAATGACGGGATCTTCCCGATGATCCAGGCCGGACGCGCCGATTTCACCCTCTATACCTTCTCCACCGAAGCTGACCTTGGCTCGCAGCCGACCTACAGCCCGAGTCGCATCCTGCCGATCAGGGGTTTCAAGGTGGCCCTGCCGGTCACCCGCCATTTTGCGGTGGCGCGTGCCGCGCCGGATGCGCAAGGACTCCTCCGCCAGCTCGATGCCGGCCTCTCTCGCCTGCGTGACCGCGGTGCCATCAGGAGCGCGTTCGAGCGCAGCGGCGTGTTCGAGCCGCGCGTGGCCGATTGGCAGCTGGTCGGAAACAATTGAAACAAACACCGGCCGGGCGTGAGATCGCGCCGATACGAGCTGGTGCTATGGGTAGAGGCCGCGCAGGATCGGGCTGAGGGCGATGGAACCGAAGCATCACATCGCGGTGGTCGACGACGAGCAGGACCTGCGCCGGTCGGTCGCGGAATATCTTCAGCTGCAGGGCTTCATCGTTAGCCAGGCGGCTGACGGGCCGAGTCTACGCACGTTGCTGAAGTGCGAATCCATCGACTTGGTCCTGCTCGATCTGCGAATGCCAGGTGAGGACGGGTTTACGGTCTTGCGGGCCGTGCGCGAGCTGTTCGGCATCCCCGTGATCATGGTCACGGCGATGGGTGACCCGATCGATCGGATCGTTGGCCTCGAGGTCGGCGCCGACGACTATGTGGTCAAGCCGTTCGAGCCGCGCGAGTTGCTGGCGCGGATTCGCTCCGTACTGCGGCGTGTGGCGTCCACGACCGCGACCGACCTGCCGGTGCAGCCGGAAGCTCCGGCACCGCCCAGCCGCGTGCGCGTCGGGCGGCTCGAGCTCGACCTCATGGCGCGTCACCTCGTCGGCCCCGATGGCACGGACGTGCCGTTGACCGGGATGGAGTTCGACCTGCTCAGGGTGCTGGTCCGCAATCCCAACCGCGTGTTGAGTCGCGACCAGCTGCTCGACCAGGCACACAACGACAGCTGGGAGCCGTTCGATCGCAGTATCGACATTCGTATCGCCCGACTACGCAAGAAGGTCGAGCGCGACCCGGCTAGTCCCGAGGTGATCCGGACCATCCGTGGTGTAGGCTACATGTTCGTGCCCGAGCCGCGCGGCTGAAGCCGTGGGGCGCGGCCCGCTCCGCCATTGGCGTTGGCCGGTCGCACGTGGGATGCGCGAACGATTGGCGGCGCGGCAAGTTGCCTACGCCTTGGCCATCTCCCTGGCGATTGGCTCCGTCTTCGCGCTCATGCAGCTTGTGCAGGACTACCTTCAGGAACGGCAGCGGATCGTCGCCGCTGGCCAGGGCGTGCTGGCGCTGATCCGGGCACCGGCCGCGAGGGCGGCCTTCACCCTCGATCCGGAGCTTGGAGCCACGGTCGTCCAGACGGCGCTCGAGGTACCGTTCGTCGTGCGCGCCGAGCTCGACGACAATCTGGGGCGGATAATCGCCGAGTCGCGGCGCGAACGCGCGACCCTGCCGCTGCGCTGGCTCACCGACCGGCTGTTCGGCGAGCATCTGGTCTACCGGGTGAACGTCGATCGGCGTGGTGCCAGCCTGGCCGAGGACCAGATCGCGGCGCACTCGATCGGCGTGCTGGAGATCGAGTTCGACACCCGGCTGCTGGCGGCGGATTTTCTCATGCGCTCCTGGCTGCTGCTGCTCACGGGAATCGCGCGGACTCTGGTCCTTGGCCTCGTGCTGGCACTGGTGACGCACTGGATGATCACGAGGCCGCTGGCACGGCTGGTTGGTGCGGTGGAGAAGGTCGACCCGGAGGCGCCGGAGCGGTTGACGTTCCGGGTCGGCGCATCGCACCAGCGCGACGAGCTGGGGCGCCTGCTGGGCGCACTTGACCGTCTCATCGGACGGTTCCGCCGCGCGCAGCGGCAGCGGCACGAGGCCTATGAACGGCTGCAGGCCAGCGAGGCCCGCTACCGCGCGGTCGTGGACACGCAGACCGAGTTCATCCAGCGGGTGACGCCCGACGGCCGGTTGAGCTTCGTCAGTGACGCCTATTGCCGGTACTATGGCAAGTCGCGCGAGGAGCTGCTCGGGCAGATCCACAATCAGTTCACGCTGACGGTACCCGAGGACCGCGAGCGGGACCGCGTGCACTTCGCGGAGCTGACACCGGAACGGCCGTCGCAGCCGATCGAGCTTCGGCGGCGCCTGCCCGACGGCCGCATCCGCTGGGTGCAATGGAACGACACGGCCCTGTTCGACGCCGACGGACGTCTCGTCGAGATCCAGTCCGTGGGTCGCGACGTGACCGAGCGGGTCGCCGCCGAGGCGCGCTTTCTGGCGGCGGCGGAGACACTGCCGGACGGGCTCGCGATCTTCGACCTCGACGGCCGGCTGGTCTATCACAACAGCCGCTACCCCGAACATCAGCCGTCCAACCTTCGCACGACGATGGCGCTGGGGAAGCGCTTCGAGGACTGGCTTCGGGACGCCGAGGCGTTGGGGCCGATCAACCACCCCGATATGGGCGCCGACTTCCTCGACCAGCGCCTCGCCATCTGGCGGTCGGCGCACGGCGATCATGAGCAGCATTTGTGCGATGGCCGCTGGGTACGGATCCGCGAGGCGCGGATGCCGGACGGCGGCCGCGTCCTGCTCAGCAGCGACATCACTCGCGAGCGGTC
>JAPJRA010000296.1:0-4276 GCA_030824835.1 Geminicoccaceae bacterium
GACCTCGTTCTTCTCGGCCTTGCCGGCCGCTTCCGCGCGCTGCCCGGGAGATGCGGTCTCGCCCGGACCGGTCCCCGGCTGTGAACCGACGAGTCCACCCAGGTCATCGGCGTCAAGCAGCTTGGAGCGTACCTCGCCCGAGATCTTGGGCCGCTCACCCGCGAAGCTCACGGTCAGATCGGCGGCGACGTCGCTGTCACCGACACGACCATCAAGTTTCTTCACCCGCAGCTCGTTGCCGGCGTTGGTGACCACGCCACTTACCTTGTAGGGCGGGATCTGCAGCTTAGGCAGTTCAAGCAAGGCCAGGATCGGCGATGGGTCAGGCCCCTCCGCGCTAAGTGTCGCTGCGAACTTGCGTTCGGTCAGTGGCAGGGAAACCGTACCATTGACCTTGACGGCGTTGTTGCCGAGCTGAGCCTCGACCGTGAACGGATAGTCGCCGCGATTGCTGGCGATCGTCGCCACCGAGCCACCGAACGCCTTAAGCTCTAGAGGCCGATCCCCCGCCTGCGCGGTCGCGAGCAGGGTAAGCGCTTCTGAACGCTCTGGGTCGAGCGTCACCGACAGCGTCGCCTCCGACACGCGGCGCTCAAGCTGCGGCAGCCGCAGCCCCGAGATGTCGCCTTTCAGCTCGATGCTGCTGCGGGTAAGGAGATCCTTCCCGTTGGCGCCCCGTAGGGTGCCCGTCAGATGCCCATTGAGCCTTCCGGCGACGTCCTCGATACGTGCGACAGCGGCGAGATCGACATCCTTCGCTTCCAAGTCGACATCGGCCGTGAAGCCGTCGTCAAAGGGACCGGCCACGATCTGACCGGCAATGTGCCCCTGCGGCAGGACCGCGTCGAGCGGATCGAGCCGCAATCGACCATCTGCCAGTGCTGCCGTCAGGGTGATGGAGCCGAGGTCCGCCTCAGGCACCTTCAGGTCATGACCCTCGCCCTCGAACTGCAGCCGACTGTCGGCGAGCAGTGTCGGGAGCGGACCTACCGCGAGCGTACCGGTCAGCTTGCCGTCGACCACGCCGCCATAGGCATCGCCAGCGACGCCCGCCAACCCGACACCCTCCGCCCGCATTTCCATGTCGACCTTCAGGTCGTTCCCATCGAGGCGGTTGGTGGAGAGCTCACCTTCTATCCTCCCTTCCGGCAGCCCCACAGCAAGCGGTGCGACCGAGAGGGCGCCATCGGCAAGCTTCAGCCGCGCCTCTGCATCCCGCAGCACGAGCTGCAGTGGCAGCCGGACCTCAGTCAGCGTGACGTGCAGATCGCCATCGTAGCCGGCAAGCAGCGCCAGGGGATTGCCGGCCGGTGCCTTGGGTTCGTTCGGCATTTCCGCGTTGGTGGCGAAGGCGGGCCACAATGGCACCAGATCCAGGAGTGGCGAGCGTAGCTCGCCGCTCAGGTTCGGACGTGCCGCGGTCGGATCGTACAGCAGCTTTCCCTCGACGGAACTGTCGCCCCAGCTGACCGGGCCGATCTGCAATGTGAACGGTCCAGCATCGCGGGTGAGCTGGGCCGTGATCGCGAGGGGCGGTAGTTCGGCCTCGACCTGGCGACCAGCCAGGGCCAGCAGGCCGCGTGGATCCTCGCTGTCGACCTTGAGAGCCATGTCGAGACCGTGCAGGGAGGCGGGCTCGCTGATGTTTCCATTGAGGCTGACCGTGGCGCCGGCGATCCCGAGCTTGCCGTCGATGTCGAGCGGTGCGGTCGATGCCGTGGAGCGAACCTGCAGCAGGAGGTCGAGCGGATCGGCGCGGACCGTCCCGCTGCCCTGGACGGCAAGGCCGGTTCGGCCAGCAACCTCCGCCGTCGTCGCGAAATCGGCCGCGACATCGACGTCCCTCATCGCGTCGAGGTAGGCGACATGCCCGTCCGTCACCTTAAGCGAGTCGATCTGTGGCATCGACCCGGTCCCCGTCTCTTGGGATTTGTCCGGTTGGGAATTGTCGGCTGCCGGCGTCGGCCAGTTGGTCCGCGCTCGCGCATCCCGCTCCAGGGCGAGGTGCGGCGCATCGAGGACGAGTTCGGTGAGATGCACGGTACGATGCTGGACGAAGGCAGCCACGTCGAAGCCCACGCGCAACCGATCGAGCGTGGCCACATCAGGATTGCGGGCCCAGTCCGGCGCCGCCACGCGCACGCCCTCGAGCTCGACCGTGGTTACCAAGCCCGGATGGATCCGCAGCGGGCCCCGCAGTTCCACGGTCTGCCCGAGCTGTGCGCTCAACACGCGCTGCAGTGGCCCCTTGAGCGTGTCGGGAAACCAGACCAGCCAAGCAAAGGCCCCACCGACCGTTAGAGCCAAAAGCAGCAGTATAACACCGACGACCTGACCGAGCCGACGAGCCATGACATCGGCCCTCCATCGAAGCTTAGGTCGGTTGTCAACGTATGGTCACAATGGCGGTTCCCGATCAGGGTCAAGCTGGTCGATTGGGCAGCTTTGGCGGTCAGCCCCGCACCAGCTCCAGCATTACCCCATTCGCCTCGGCCGCCGGCACGATCACATCGCCATTGGGGGAGCGGGTGAACGACACTCCCTGCAGCTTCAAGAACGCGGCCGACCGGTTCGGATCGGCCACCTCCAATGTCAAGATGACCGGTAGCGGCAAGGCATTGTCCGCCGGCAGATCCAGCAGCGGGTGCATCAGCTCGGCATCCTCAGGCATCGCCGCCATGATCACGCCTCGCCCCGTATGCGCGGCCACGACCCGATCGGTGCGGGTGATCGCCGCCGAGCCGAAGAGGCGCTGCAGCGCCGCGGCTACGGAAGCCGTGTCCCGCGTCACCACGGTGAAGGAGCGGATCGCCGTGGCTCCGTTGGGATGAGAAAGCCAAGTCGGCTGCCGCATCGGTCCAGGCGTCAGGTGTTGGCAAGCGAACAGGTTCAACCCACCCGTATGGTCACTGGGCAGCATCACGTTCCTGAACCGCAGCTCGATCGGCCCGCTCGGCGTTTCGAGCAGCCGACCCAACATGAGCGGCTCGCTTGGTTGTGCGCCGGCAGCGCGCCAAGCGGTCTGAGTCGCCGCCGCATCGTCCGTGCCCAACGCCAAGCCCAACAAACCCTCGCGCTGCTCCAAAAATCGGTCCAGGCCATTGTTGAACTCAGCGGGGTCGACGATGCCGAGCAGCTCGAGATAGTCATGCTCGAACATGATGCAGTAGTTGGCCGTCCCCCAGCCGACATGGCGTCCACGTGGCGTCGAATTGAAGCCCAGCCGGCCGTAACGGACGCGGGCCGCCTCGAGATCTCGCACGCCGATGATGGCATGGTCGATGCGGATGGTTGGCTCGGTCATGGGGTGGTCCCTCGTCTGGCTGGCAGCACTGAGCCCACTATGGCGGTGCTGGCTCATCGCCAGCAAGCTGGGTAAGGAGAAGGCCGCGCCCGCCGTGCAAGGAGCCTCGGATGACGATTGGCCTGATCTGCGCCATTCCCCAGGAATTGACCCATTTGCGGGACGCGCTGGACCATGTGGCCACGGTCGAGGCCGCAGGGGTGCGCTTCGATCGGGGTCGGCTCGATGGGCACGAGGTCGTGTTGGTGGGCGCCGGCATCGGCAAGGTCAACACGGCGCTCGTGGCGACCATCCTCGCAGACCGGTTCAGTTGCCGGCTGGTCGTGTTCTCAGGCGTGGCCGGAGGGCTCGATCCGGCGCTCCACATCGGCGATGTGGTCATTGCCGACCGCACGCTGCAGCACGACGCGGGCGTCATCGAGGACGAGCGCGTGGCCACCTACCAGGCTGGGCATGTGCCATTCTTCAACCCAACCGACGAGCTTGGCTATCCAGTCGAAGCGGCCCTGGTGGAGCGGTTGCGGCAACGGCTCGAAGGCTTTGCCCTACCGCCTCTGTCGCGCGCCGCCGGCGGCGCGGGCGTGGCGCCGCGGATCGTGTTCGGCACCATCCTATCTGGCGACCAGTACATCCACTGCGAGGCGACGCGGCAGCGCCTTTTCCAGCAACTGGGCGGGGCTGCCGTGGAGATGGAGGGTGGCGCCTTGGGCCAGGTAGCAGCGGCGTTCGGCATTCCTTATCTCGATATTCGCGCGTTGTCGGACCTCGCCGGGAAGGACTCACGGTTCGACTTTGCGGCCTTCGTGCACGAGGTCGCCGGCAGTTCGGCGATGATTCTTCGCCGCCTCCTGCCGGTGCTCTGAGCTCGGTTTCGACCGGTCTTTCTGGCTGACCTCGATCGAGACCAGCCGGGCCAGAATGATCGCAGGGTAAAGCTGGCCAAGCGCCGCCTCCAACGTCGACAGTGAACGC
>JAPJRA010000296.1:4286-5545 GCA_030824835.1 Geminicoccaceae bacterium
GTGAACGCG
This sequence comes from Geminicoccaceae bacterium, assembly GCA_030824835.1. GTDB lineage: Bacteria > Pseudomonadota > Alphaproteobacteria > Geminicoccales > Geminicoccaceae > Benzoatithermus. The sequence continues at coordinate 4,296 of JAPJRA010000296.1, forward strand.
CCGCCGCGCCGAGAGGAATGGTGTCGCCGTAGCCAACCGTGGTCAGGGTCACAAAACTGAAATAGACGAAATAGGATGGATGAATCGGGCGGCCAGGCACGGGGCTCGGCAGATGAAACGATCCGGGCAAGAGATGCTCGATCAGGCTGTAGGCAACGGCGAAGGTCAGGCCAATGTTCAGGTAAAGGACGACCCCGCCCAGCACTTGATCCAACTTGATGCGCTGGCTCCGGAACAACGAAATGGCCAGAACACTGGTCAGGAGAACCAGAAAGCAGATCAGGCCCAATGGGTGGATGATCAGGACGAGTGCATCAGGCAGCAGGTATCGCCACAGCTGGACCGGCAGCATCACGATGCCGAAGACGAAGGTCAGGCGCCCGGTCCAGGCGCGGTTGTCGGTGCTCATCATCCCAGCGATGAGGATCAGCGAGAAGGTCAATCCGAGCAACGGATGCGGCAGCACACCGAACTCGATCAGCGGAGCCAACCCGAAGATGGCAAAAGCCTCGAGGACGAGCAGCAAGGCCAGCCGGTGCTTGAGCGTGTAATCGAGCCCCCGCTGCCACCGCGGCTGGCTGGTGGCACTACGATGGCGCGCGGGCATCAGCTCTCCTGGTGTCAATCGTCGGTCCTGGACTCTACGCGGCCAGTGATAGGCGGGCAATGGTCGCGCCCGGCAGGGCGTTTTCCAGTCGACAATGGCCGGCGGCTACAGGAAAACACGACAGCTTAGCGTGTGACGTCGGGAGCATGATCAATGCGCGCCAAGGTGATGGGATGGGCTCTGTTGGCAGGGCTGCTGCCGTTGGCCGCATGCGGCGGGGGTGATCCGCCGGTCGTGCAGGTCGGCAGTGGATCGGGCGGCCTCCAGGCGCAGACGATCGAGGATCAGCTGGTCAACATGCAAAACCAGATCACGACGCTGCAGCAGGAGGTTGACGCACTTCGGGCCAAGTCCGGGCAATAGCGCCCGACCTCGCCATTCGCCTCCGGAACGGCCGGTGCGGCCCGAGTCTCGATCTGACACCGGCAGTCGGCGTTGTAAGACCTGCGGTACCGCAACAACGCGATAACTAGCGGTTTGGCCGTCGTTCATGCCCAGCGGATGGCGGCAGAGATTCAGTTGTCACCATTGCTACGCCGTGATTTTGTTGGATATCGGAAAACTGCAAACCGAGCACTTATTGTCAGTGCTCGTCTTCACCGGCTAGTTGCGCCTGCGCACGAAGCCCTAGGCGTCACTTGAC
>JAPJRA010000297.1 GCA_030824835.1 Geminicoccaceae bacterium
GGCAGAGCTATTCGAGCGATCTGCGCTGGCGGGTGCTGGCGGCGATCGATGGTGGCGGTGCGGCCAAGGCGGTGGCGGCGCGGTTCCAGGTCAGCGTGTCCTACATCTACAAGGCGCTTGGCCGGCGCAGCGCGACCGGCGAGACCGAGGCGCGGCCGCAGCGCAACCAGCAGACGCACAAGCTCGAGGATCTGCACGAGGCGATCGCCGCCGAGGTAGCGTCCCGGCCGGACGTGACCCTTGAGGAGCTGCGTGCCTGGCTGTTGGCGACGCACGGCATCAGCGCCAGTCTCGGCCTGATGCACAAGACCCTGGCCCGGCTCGGCCTGACGCTGGAAAAAAACTCGTTCCGCGCCGCGGAGCAGGACCGACCCGAGCTCGCCGAGCAGCGCGCCGCCTGGCGGGCCGGCCAAAGCGCCATGAGCCCGGCGCGGCTGGTGTTCGTCGACGAGACCGGTGCGGCCACCAACATGGCGCGTCGCTACGGCCGTGGCCTGCGCGGCAAGCGGGTCGACGGGCCGGTGCCGCACGGGCATTGGAAGGCGACCACCTTCGTGGGTGCGCTCACCACCCGGGGCTTCATCGCCCCCTACGTCACCGACGGCGCCATGAACGGCGCCATCTTCAAAGCTCGGGGTCGTGCAGATGCTCGCCCCCGAGCTCAAGCACGGGGACATCGTCATCATGGACAATCTCGCCGCCCACAAAGTGGCCGGCATCCGCGCGGCGATCGAGGCCAAGGGCGCCGAGCGGCGCTACCTGCCGCCCTATTCGCCCGACATCAACCCGATCGAGCAGGCCTTCGCCAAGCTCAAGGCCCTCCTGCGCAAGGCGGCCGAACGCACCAAGGACGGCTTGTGCAACGCCATCAGCAAGCTGCTCGACCTGTTCCCACCATAAGAGTGCGCCAACTACCTCGCCAACTCCGGCTATCCACGCTCAGCATGAAAATGCTCTAGGCGGCGGTAGTGTCATCGGATCGACGCCGGCGCCGCGCCAGAAGCGCAACGATCGCCAAGCCAGCAGCAACAACCAGCACCGGCCACATCTCGTGGAGCAGGTGCAGCAGTTCTGCCTCGTCTTCGCGGACGAGCCACGTGCCACCCACCCAGAGCGCGACCCACAGTATATTGGCCGCCAGGTTCACGACCGTGAACTTCCACCACGGTAGTTCGAGCAGGCCGGCGGCGAAGCTGCTCACTTGGCGCAGCCCGTCGAGAAACGGCGCCGCCAGCACGACCCACGCGCCCCAGCGGACGTAGGTGCGCTCGACACGCGCCACGCGCTCGGGGGCGATGGGCAGGCGTGCCAGCAGTGCCCGGCCACCAAATCGCCCGACAGCGAACCCGGCCTGGCTGCCGACCACGGCACCGGCGAAGGCCAGTAGGGCCACGAGCGACAGGTTCAGGTCGTGGCGCAGGGCACCGACCGTTGCCGCCACCATCATCGATGCGCCGGGGGTCGGGATGCCCATCGTGTCGAGCGCGGTAACCGCAGCCACGGCCGGATAGCCCCATCGTTCGAGAATGGGGTCCGCGTCGCCGATCAAGGCCTCGATCCGGCCTTGCGCCCAGTCGGCAAAGGTACCGGTTGTCGGGGCCGCCGCCATATCCGCGGCGACCGCCGTTCGCATGCCGGCACCGAGCGGCCAGCACAGCAGAATCGCCAGGATCAGGCAGGCGAGATCGACGCGAAGCCCACGGCCGGGCTCATTCATTCTCGAACAGGGCTGTAGACAAATAGCGCTCGGCGAAAGAGGGAATGATGGTCACGATCGTCGCCCGGGCCATCTCCGGCCGCTTGGCTACCCTGACGGCCGCCGCCACCATGGCACCGGAGGAGATGCCGCCCGGAATTCCCTCCAACTTCGCGAGGCGCCGCGCCATGGCGAAGGACTCCTCGTTGGAGACCTGCACGATCTCGTCGATCAGGCTCGTGTCCAGGATGTCCGGCACGAATCCGGCGCCGATGCCCTGGATCGGATGTGGTGCCGATGCACCACCCGACAGCACCGGACTGGCCTCGGGCTCGACCGCGACCATGCGCAAGGACGGCCTTCGTGGCTGGAGGGGCTGGCCGCATCCGGTCAGCGGTCCACCCGTGCGGACGGCCGAGACGCGCACGTCGACCGCGCCGGCCGTGTCGGCCCAGATCTCCTCCGCCGGGGTCTCGCGGTGGATCTTCGGGTTGGCCGGATTGCCGAACTGGTCTGGCGTGACCGCCGTAGGATTTTCGGCCAGTATCTCCGCAGCCTTGGCGATTGCTCCCTTCATGCCCTTCTCGCGTGGGGTCAGCACCACCTCCGCGCCCAGGAAGCGCAGCATCTTGCGCCGCTCGACCGATACCGATTCCGGCATCGTCAGGATCAGCCGATAGCCGCGCGCGGCACAGACGAACGCGAGACCAATGCCCGTGTTGCCGGACGTCGGCTCGACCAGCAAGGAGCCCGGACCGATCTTGCCCTCGGCCTCCAGGGCTTCGATCATGGCGACGCCGATGCGATCCTTGACGCTGGCGATCGGATTGAAGAACTCCAGCTTGAGCAGCAGGTCGCCGGTGATTCCCTCCTCGGCGCACAAGTGCGGGACCCGGACCAACGGCGTGTTGCCGATGGTCTCGACAATGCTGTTATAGATCCTTCGGCGCAGCGGTGGATCCAGCTGCAACGGCGGGTGCGTGGGCTTCTGGGTCATCGGTCAAACTCCTCCCTAGGCTCCGTGCTTCCATCGCTCTGCGCCAGTCGGCGACGCCAAGCAAGCGCGCCTTCGGCTGCGCCACCAGAGCGGCACCGGATCCGCTTGCTGCGCTCGGATGCATTATCGTTGCACGGGAGGCGTTGGCCAATTCCTTGAGCGGGCGACCTGGGCACGTTACTGAGAGCCGCGCCGCAGTGGCGTCGGGATCGTCGCCATCTCTGCCATCGTTCAGATCATCGCGCCCATCTTCGGCATCGTCCTGATCGGCTACTTGGCCGCTCGCCTGAACGCGTTCGACGCGGCGAGCATCCGCGGACTGTCCCTCTTCGCGTTCAACTTTGCGATCCCGGTGCTGCTGCTGCGAACGGTGGCGCAGACCGTGTTGCCGGCGCAGCCCGAGTGGCACTTCGTCTTCGCCTACTTCTCCGGCGCGTTTGCGATCTTCGGCTTGGCCGCGGCCATCGCTCGCATCGGGCTTGGGCGTCTTGGCGCCGAACCGGCCATCTTCGGCATCTCGGCTGCGTTCTCGAACACCACGATCCTGGGCATTCCGATCGTGCTGAAGGCGTTCGGCGACGCTGCGGCGGTGCCTCTCGCGCTGATCTTGGGATTCCACAGCGCTCTGCTGTTCACGCTCACGACAGTGGTGGCCGAGATTGGGGCGGGCGTGGGCGTGCCGTTTCCGAAGCTGCAGCGCAACGTCGGCAACGGCCAGGTCACCCACCCGATCCAATGGGGAATAACCGGCGGGCTGACACTCAACTTCATCGATGCGCCGCTTCCGGCGACCCTCGATCAGTTCGCGGCCATGCTGGGCGGTGCGGCCCTGCCGACAGCACTCTTTGCGCTTGGCGCCAATTTGAGCCGTTTCCGTCTCACCCGAACGCTACCGGCGACCATGCTGCTGACACTGCTCAAGACAGTGGCACAGCCGGCACTGATCTATGCCCTGGGCAAGTTCGTCTTCGCGCTGTCGCCGTTATCCCTGGCCGTGGCGGTGACGATGGCGGCACTGCCCACGGGGATCAACGCCTACCTGTTCGCCGCCCGCTACGAGGCGGCGGTGGCTGAGGCCACTAGCACAATCCTGGTATCCACATTGGCGTCGGTTTTGATCTTGGGCTTATTGCTTTCCTCCCTATCGGATTGATAGAAAGTTTTCTTGCTCAACCTAATGCGTTGAAAATTCACCTCGCGCCTTTATACCTCCCCGTCTAGTTTAAACTCAGGGTTTGCTGCTAGAGGGGCATCCCAACAGGGAGGTTGCGCCATGACAGAGTCTCTGATCGAGCCTTGCCCGAAGCTGAACTGCTTCGTGCGTATGACGCTCGGAGTTGGAATGGTCGTCGGACTGACGACGCTGGCGGACGGTACCGCACAGGCGACGCCAAAAGGCAGGCTGACAGCGGTTTCGCCCAGCAAAAGCCCGTTCGCGAGTTGCACGGCTGACCGAGTCAAGAAACAGATCGGTACCAACTACCCCAACACGGCGATCGAGCCCTGGATCGATGCCAACCCCGCCAGGCCCGACAATCTGATCGCCGGCTGGCAGCAGGATCGCTGGTCAAACGGCGGCTCACGGGGTTTGGTCGCGGGCTACAGCAAGGACGGCGGCCGCACTTGGCGCAGGTCGGTGCCACCCGGTGTGACTGTCTGCTCCGGTGGCCAGTATGTGCGGGCGTCCGACCCCTGGGTGAGCATTTCTCCCAACGGCACAGCGTACTTCATGAGCCTGGCGTTCGACGAGGATCGGCCAGACGGCGGCCTCGGCGCCAACGCCATGCTGGTCAGCCGGTCGAAGGACGGTGGCGCCACCTGGGGCAAACCGATCAGCCTGATCAAGGACACGAGTGGGCAGATCCTGAACGACAAGAACTCGATGACGGCCGATCCCACGAATTCTGCCTACGCCTATGCGGTCTGGGATCGGTTACGCGACTTCACCCTGCCGACATCGGCCGAAGCTGCCATGGCAGGAGCCGTCGCTGAGCGGATGGACGGCGTGACAGCCGCGCGCGAGCGGGTGAGGTGGCTGAAGGCGGCTGCTGCTGCCAGCGGCACGGCCGCCCTGGCGCCAGAGGCCTTGCCGGCGCCAGCGAGCGTCACGTTCGAGGGGCCCATCTGGTTCGCGCGCACCATTAACGGTGGCGATTCCTGGCAGAAGGCCAAGAAAATCTATGATCCCGGTCCAGACGCCCAGACCATCGGCAACCAGATCGTCGTGCAGCCAGGCGGTACGCTAGTTAATTTTTTCACCCACATTTTTTCGAACGGTCTGGTGCGGCTCGATCTGATACGCTCCTACGACAAGGGGCGCACCTTCCAGAGCAGACCGCGATTTGTCGATGCGATGCTCACCGCTGGCGTGGTCACGCCCGATCTCGAAGAAGGGGTTCGGGACGCCTCGATCCTGTTCGACGTGGCTGTCGATCCGAACAGCGGCGCACTTTATGCGGTATGGCAGGATCTGCGCTTCCGGGGCATCGACGAGGTGGCGTTCTCGCAATCGACGGATGGCGGAGCCTCCTGGACGAAGGCCATTCGCATCAACCAAACACCTAGGAGTCGCAATGTATTGCGAGAGCAGGCGTTTTTGCCGGCCATCGCCGTGGGCTCGCGCGGCGAGCTCATCGTCACCTACTACGATTTCCGCAACGACAACGCGAAGGGCGAACTCACCGACTACTGGTCCGTGACCTGCAAAGCAGATTGTGCCAGCCGGACCAGCTGGGGCGGCGAGCTACGGCTGACCGACAAGCCGTTCAACATGCTCGACGCGCCGTTTGCGGGCGGCCATTTCCTCGGTGACTATATGGGGCTAGTGGTCGCACGCCAAACC